>JBCCJB010000256.1:0-6327 GCA_039028015.1 Planctomycetota bacterium | reverse complement strand
GTAAAGATCACAATCGTGTTGTCAGCCTGTCCTGACGCATCGAGCTGAGTTAGTACGTCACCGACCGCATCATCAAGCGTCTCCATCATGCCAGCGTAGACAGGATTGTCTTGCGTTTGCCGAACCGGAAGCGTTCGATCGATGATGAAGCGTTCGCCGCCATCCGGTGCGGGCGGGGCCGTCTCCCGATACTTCTTCCAAAGTGTGGGTGTCGTCTGAACCGGTGCGTGAACCGCGTAAAACGACAGCATGGCGAAGAATGGTTTTGCAGAATCCTCCTCGCAGTGAGAGGCAATAAAAGCACTCGTCTCACGGCCAAGCCGTCGCGTCAACGATTCCCCATCGGGTCCATCCTCCAACCAGGGATTCTTGTACGGCGCAAAGAAACCGCCCGGCGGCGTCCCGCGAAAATGCCCACCCACATTGATATTGAATCCATGATCCGTTGGCATCGAATCATCGCCGCCCAAGTGCCACTTGCCGGCAAAGAATGTCTGGTAGCCAGCTTCGTTGAGCGCTTCGGCCAGAGTGATGTCAGCTGCGGGCAAATTGCGGACGTATTCCGCTGGCAGCAATCGATCACCTCGCTTCCACTCCTCACCTGAACGGGCACCGATGTAATCTGTGATGCCATGACGAGCGGGAAACTGTCCGAGCTGGATGCTTGCTCGTGATGGGCTGCACACCTGGCAATTGGCGTACCCCTGCGTGAATCGAATGCCCGACTTTGCCAACGCATCAATGTGCGGCGTTTGGTAATAGGTGCTGCCCTCGACACCAATGTCATTGACACCGAGATCATCAACCAAAAAGAGCAGCACATTGGGACGCGACGCTTGACCGAGACAAGTGGCATTCAAAATCAGTAGACACGGCAGCGTGATCAGGAGTCGTTGCATCATCAGGTTGCAGAAGACGTTGTGGAGGATTTGATGGGAGGTCACGCGTGCGTCACGAGTAACCCTTGATTGGCGTGGAGCGATTGTATTCCAACGAGCGCTGGCTGTTGGCCGTCCCGTTTGAATTCTCAGCCCAACGCGACCGCGATGATGACGGCGGACGTCAGCAAAACAGCACCTCCACATCGCATCCAGAGGGTTCGCGCCGTCAATTCGGCTTCATGGCCACCCCAGATGCGAGCCACGAACACGGCCATCATCAATCCCCAAAGGCCTCGCAGCGAGAACACCACATTGACACGTGCGGCGTCACCAAAGGTCGCCAGCGTCGAAATGATTAGGCACGCTTGCGCCGTCGTTGCAACGCAGCCAACAAGCAGCCAACCGCGGACAGATGGCTGCCCGATTGCCGACCATTGCACCCAACGGGCTAACGGCAGCGAAAACAAACCGATGCACCAAGCAATCAATGGCATCAGTCGCCCGGTGCCCCAATTTGGAGCCCATTGCTGAACGGCAATGTCAAAGTGCGCGTAACACGTGGCCGCAGAAATCGCCATCACGATTGTTCCCCAGAGCCGTTTGGGATGCCCTCGATCGGTCCACTGGATCAAACCAATTCCGATCGCGGCCAATGTCGCTGCCAACCAGATCCACCCCGATGGAATTTGACCCAGCCAAATTGTCATCAAAGCGGCCACGATGATGACTTTGAGACCCAGCACGGGTGTGGCAACCGAAACATCACCCAAACGAACTGCAGCAAACGTCAGAATCAGCCCAGCGATAAACAAGATCGCCAGCAACACGGGCTGATACCAAAGATCGACGTTGGGGATCGTTCCGCCTAGAAGCCAAAAGAACGAGAACGCGAAAGCCGTGCAAATGTTATTGAGAAAGATCGTCGTGGTCATGCTGACGTGCAATTGCGCACGCTGCATTCCAATCAAACCCGCCACAAAGACAACGCTGCCGAGTAGCGGCAGCAACAAGTGAACCGAGTCTGCGATTGCTAGCGTTCCTCAGAGACCGAGCGATCGACCAATTCAATCGAACCGGTGAATCGGCCCATCGATGCCGAAGCACTTTGGTCTAACGCAAAAGGCCCAACGCGTCCGTCCAAATTGAACATCAACGTCGTCGTTTCTAGAGACTGCAGACGCCAGTCGGGCGTAAACGCGGTCGAGTAAACCGCACCCGTTGTGAGTCGAACTTCGTCGATCATTCCGCTGAAAGGCCGGGACACACGTCCAGCCCGATCAGGATCTGCCCCAATCAAAAGCGGCAATCGGTTGCGACCACGCGCGCCCGATCCTGGCTTCGCATCAACGAGTTGGCCATTAACAAACAATTGGACATGAGAACCGTCGAAGACTCCCGCGATGTGCGACCACTGGTTTACTTCGATGACGGTGGAAGACTTCGCCGTGACGTACTTCCCATCCAAATGCACATCAAACTGAGGCGAGCCCTCATCATAAAACAACGCAAACTCGCTGCCCTGCGTTTTGGCCACCATCCCCGCGTAACCCGATGAAGAAAATGGCTTGACCCACGCTTCCAAGGTGAAAGGTCCGTCGGGCAACTCAAACTCATCATCATTAATCTGAATGGCTCCACCGGAAACCTGAACACACCGATTATCTCGATCACGAAAGAAATCAGCTGGCACGGCTGCGAGCTCAAGGGGCAATTCGGTGCTCGTCGCCGGCATCGCGATCCGTGTCGAGTCTCCCACGTAAACGACGCTGATTTGAACCTCAGGGATCGATAGCGATTCAATCGGACCAGCCGCACGATGAAGCTGGAACGCGATGCGTTTTAACTGGCCCGGCGGTAGCTCAAAATGCTGGTGGTCCAGTGAAGATTGCCAATCCGTATTGATTTGATTGAGCGCGATGGTGACTTCCACATCACGCTGGCACGGGTTATGGACGGACGCCACAACTTCGCCTGTTGCTGAACCGTTGGTTTGAATCAAAACCGATGACGATGGTTGCCGCGTGTCAATTTTTGCACGAATCTCGCGGGCAAGCTCAGTGTCGCGAATGAAGGCGGGCGTGAATTCCTTGGGATCGACAACAGTACCCACGGGAAGTGATGCCACCGTCACTCGAGACTCTCGGACGGTGACGATATTAAAATGATGCAGGTAACCGGCACCCGGGATGTCGGCATCCAAATGGCCACCGGTGGTCGCCAGGGTGTAATAGGGCAACGTCCGCGATGTCGGTTTGGGATCGTCTTGATTATCGGAGCCGACTTCATCGTAACGCATGCGATGAATGTGGCCTGCGAATACACCGGAAACGTTCCCGGCCGCCAACAACATGTCTTCAACCACGTTCCAATTCCCACCCGCGTAGCCGCCTCCCTTCCACCGCGGATGATGCAAGAACACAAAGACGTGATCGCGGTCTTGATGTGTCGCGAGTGCGGTGTCTAGAAACGCAAGCTGCTCATCACTCATCCGCTGCAGCATCGGTACATTGAATGCCTTTTGATTCGTCGCCGGATCACCCTCGTCGGAATACAGGACAATAAAACCGGCATTCTTGTGGGCAAACGTGTACCACAGCGGCCCAAAGTGGGTTTCATAATTGGATTCATGATGGCCCTGCGGTGGCGGTGTCTCGCCGCGCCAGTAAACATCGTGATTACCGGCCACCGGAAACCACCGCATGTTCAGCGTGTCCATGATGTCCCGGTATTCGCGCATCTGACGCAACCACTCCGGCGTCTCGTTGTAACCTTGAATCAGGTCACCGACCGTCATCACCAAATCAGGATCGAGCAAATTCGTATCAACGATCGCCTGCTTTAAAACTTCCAGACCTGCGGGCACACCGCCGGTGCGATCACCGAAGACCACAAACTGAAACACGTCATCCTGTTTGGGCAGCGGAAGCGTTTTGGAAACGTCCCGTGTGGTCATCAGTGATGACTGGGGATCAGGGTGGGAGTGCCCGTCATGAGCGAAGAGTCCCAGTTCCCATTCCATCGCAACGATCAACGCCAAGCCGATCAGTCGAAGTGTCCGAAGTGTCATGATGCAGTGCGGGCAGGCGGAAAGAGGTTGGCAAATCAACGCCTTTTTGTTTTCAGCCGTCAAAGTTTAACTGGTAACGCTGCCTTGGCCGATGGGCAGAGCAGCGCGGTCCGCGATCAGGCACTGAAACGCAGGAAATCCTTGAGGACGCATCTCGGCCTATTTGAATTAAGCGATCGGGTGGCGACCGGTCGCTCCCGACCAGTCATCATGGACACGCATCACATTTGCGACCGCTTCGCATACATGCCCTTTGCCCAGTGTCGACTCGAATCGACACGCCGCGTAGCCAACGCGTTTGCGATCATAGGTATCGACCCAGGCTTGACGATCAGGAAGCCGAGTGGGGTCAATTGGCCACACCCCGGGTCGTGGTTTTAGATGATCATCGATCCCAATGCGCCATGGCTTGGGCGTCACTCGAGCACGAAAGCAGTTCTGGTTGAAACACATCCGCGCGTAGACAGGATCAACTGAAACACCATCAAAAAATCGCCGCGCGACGTCACCTCTGGGTTCCAACGTCGCATGCGTCACCAAGATTCGAAATCCGGCCGGCGTTCGGTACAAACGAAACGACCAATCCGGATGCGAATCGGCAAAACGAGTGATGCGTCGGCGTGCATGCTGCTCGGGTGTTCCTTGCCACCACCTCATCACCTGATGAAGCAGGCTTCCCAGCACACCGCCCGACAAGATCGCCAACATCAGAATCGCAAACCACGGTTGATCCATCCCAAGCTGAATGGCCAAATAAGTCCACGCGATGATCGAGACCAGGAAAGTCATCACGTAGACCTTGCAGCCGATCGGATCGACCACGTCGACGTCAGCAAATGCAACGTCAGGCGTATTGAGGCAAACCGAACCGTACGCATTGCGGGTCAGCACCATATCGCCATGCCGTGCGATGATCTGTTCGCGAATAGGTAGACCGTCCGCGCCGTTGTACGGCACCTTCGGTTCGCGGACATCAATCTCATCGCCGGCATTAAACCGGGCAGCGGCTTTAGCCAGGCGCGATTCGGCATGTTCCGCGGCCGCCGTTTCACTTTGGTCAGACCAGCCAAATCGTCGTAGCGTTCGCGACCCAGCCTCGCCTGTGATCGTCGTCGTTGCTTCGCTCCAATACTCCGGGACGATCACGGAGCGAAAAGCGGTCTCAGATGGCGTGCATAGATATTTTCGGTGACCTGCTGGCCGACAATTTCCTCGTTCGCAACCAGCATTTCGGTGTAACGCGTTCCCGCTTTTGCCGCGATCTTGAATGACACATGCAACAGCTGCCGCATGTGCTGATTGAACTCACTCTTATCGGGCACGTGCCGAATCGCGGCGGCCAGCTCGGGGCCGGACCAGCCTTCGACTTCCGAGGCCGACGGCAACTTGCTGGCATCAATATCAATGACACTGGCGTAGGGCGCGCAGAATTCGTCAACATGGTTCACCGCCGTGGCGTAGATCTCTTTGGCCAAGCTCAACCCATCCCCACCAGCTTCGGCAAGACCAATGATTTCTTCCAGCCACGTTGTGCCCGCCGTCTTGAGATGCAAACCAGCGCCAGTCGCTTGCAAACATCGCCGAATAATCGGATACAAGCTGAATTTGTCGCTGCCGCTATGCACCGAAAGTTTCAGCGACTCAGGCAAACCATAGGTTTTTGCAGCGTGGGCTAGAACCGCCACATCATCATTGAACTCACGTTCGAATTGCTCGAGATCGCCGACATAATCAACGCCTTTGTTGAAACGTCCGGTGAACTTTGGTGCAATGGTTTGCAATGGAATTTTTTGGTCAGCTAATGCAGCCAAAATGATCAGCAGTTCGGGCGGCGTTTGCGGGGCATCGGTTTCATCCATCGACACCTCAGCGATGGTTTGATCGGCACCGCGTGCAGAAACGATGTGCTGATAAATATCACCGGCCGCTTTTGTTGCACCCAGATACTGTTTGGCAACGGCGGCCACATCATCGGCCGAGATCGTGATGGGTGCTGCACAACCGGCAATCTCATGGGTGCCCACCAGTTCGACATGACGCTCGACGAATGCGGTCACATCACCATCGTTGGCGGGTTGACCAATGAAGTCCGCCACATCGATCGTAAAGAAGTCACTGCAGTCCAAAAATGGCTCAACAGTTGCTAGGCCAATGTGATCGGCATCAACGTGCCATGGTCGTTTGAATCCAAGTTTGTCGACCGCGGCCGCCGCCGCCTCTTGGACACTGGGCGGTTGCGAACCGACAAACGTGTGTTCTCGGTTTGACTTGTTCCAGACGGGTGTGACGTCGACGCCATCCTCGGACAACTGGATGAAGGCGCGGAGCTGAGCCGCGGCCTGATGGGCAAAGCGATCACCGACACCAAAGGTGAATTTC
>JBCCJB010000255.1:0-6330 GCA_039028015.1 Planctomycetota bacterium | reverse complement strand
GCCGATTTCCAAGCATCACGTCTGGGGCACGCACGAAAATGCGACCTAGATTTGCCGAGGCGATAGCTGACCGACCAAAACAGCCCGACACTTGGAGCGATCATGATTCGTCTCACCAACCTTCGCAAACTCTATGACGATACGCTGGCGGTCAAGGACCTAAGCGTCTCAATTCCCACCGGATTGGTTTGCGGGTTGGTCGGGCAGAACGGGGCGGGCAAAACGACAACGCTCCGCTGCATTGCGGGTGTGCTCAGCCGCACCAGCGGTGAAATCGATATCAACGGGTTGGATCCACAACGGGACCCGATCGCCGTGAAGACCATTGTCGCTTATGTGCCGGACGACCCGCCGCTATTTGACGATCTGACGGTGGGTCAGCACATGGACTTCATTTCGCATCGGTACCGGATTGCTGATCATCGCCAGCGATCGTTTGACTTGTTGAAGCAATTCAACCTGATTGAAAAGTACGACGCCACCGCGGCGACGCTTTCGCGTGGCATGCGCCAGAAACTGGCCGTGGCATGTGCTTATCTCTCCAATCCGAAAGTGCTGTTGCTCGATGAGCCATTGACGGGACTCGATCCGCCCGGGATTCGGCAATTGCTGGACTCGGTCACGCAGTTCGCCCGTCACGGTAACACCGTTATTATCAGCAGCCACCTGCTCGCGATGATCGCCGACGTGTGCGACCGCGTTTTGTTACTCCACAATGGTCGTGTGCAGCATCAGGGAACCATTGACGAGCTCCGCAAACGCTATCCAGACGCACAATCGCTTGAAGACGTCTTCTTTGCCGCGACGCACGCCGATCACCTTCACGCCGATCAAATCACCATCGCTGAAGAACCGTTACCAGTGGCCGTGACGGCATGATCGCCTCGCGATGGAGCTGGCTTGGTTGTCATGATGTGGACGTCTTAGTCACGCTGGCACGCATGCGTGTTCAGTCGCGTGTGAATCGTTGGACACAATCGCTTCGGTCGCCACGTGGCATCCTAGCCGCCACCGGTATTATCACTTTCATCGCGTTGTACTTGTGGTTGGGCATGATCGTCGCGGACCGCCGCGAGCCGACCCATCCGCAGTCCTTGCGATTGTGGCTATCCGGCGGCATGGTGCTCTATCTGATCTTTCATGCTGTGAAGCAACTCTGGTCCATCGATTATGCCGAACCCCACGTCTTGCCCGAACAACCTCGCGGCCATCGTGATCGAAACCACGCGGAAGCATTGTGGCTGGTCGGTGGTCCAATTCAGCGGCGATGGTTGGTCTGGCGTGAATTGCTGAGCACGTTTCCACCAGCGCTTCTTAAAGGAGGTCTGCTGCTGATCATCTTGCACGGCGATGTCGACAGCCGTTGGCGGATGGCGGCCGGCGTCACGCTCGCCATGGTGACGCTTGAAGGCATGCGTCGCATCACATCAACGGCAATTTCAGCCCTTTCACATCGCCAACGAGCCGCGCTCAAGCTGGTCACCATCATCGTGGTTGCCTCATTAGCCGCTCAATTGATCGGCTTTGTCGTGTCGCATGTCCAGCCCGATGCCGATCCAGTCGCGTACACCCTGCACGCCTTGGTCGGCATCGGCCATCTCGCATCGACACCGGCAATTCAGGTGATGGCACTACCGTTGTGGCCCGCAGCGACCTTTGCCACCACTTCATCACAAACGTTCGGCGGTGTGATGGGTTCCGCACCTATGGCTTGCTGGGGAATGGTTGCGATCTTGCTCCCGCTCCTGATCGGGAGGTGGTTGGTTGACATTGACCATTGGTCGCGTCAGCGACGGCAACAGCACGAAGTTGAGGCCTGTCAGGCAATTGGCCAGGCTTCAAAAACTCGCCACATGAATCAAGGTCAACATCCGTGCCTGCGTGGCGATTGGATTTCGCGATGTTTGCAACGCATCACGATTGGTCCGCTACGCGATGCCGCATGGCTCGGTGTGCTCTCACGCCAATTGCACTGTCTGATTCGTTATCGATCGCACGTTCTGATGAGCCTGGGAATACCGACCGCGTTGTCGCTATCACCACTGTGGACCGATCAAACGGCCAAACAATGGCTGTTCGTGATTAGTGGCGTTCTGCTCAGCTCGGTCTTGCTAGCTCCGCCTGCGCTGCAGATCGATTTCCGTCGCGATTATCGTCGCATGGGTCTGCTCAAATCGCTTCCGATCACTTCAGGTGGAATGTGCCTGGGGATGTTAAGCGTGCCGGTGATCATGACCGTTTTATTTCAGTGGTTTACTCTGACCACGGCCAGCTGGGCCGTCCCGACCGCGTGGTCACGATACGCTGCATTGATGCTCGGTCTTCCAGCCATCGCCGTCGTCACCTTTGCAATTGAAAACGCCGTGTTCCTTTTGTTTCCTCACGCGGTCGGGGCACAGGGCATTCGAATGCTCTTGCGAACCAAAGCGACGTTTCTGTGGAAAGCAATGCTCATCGCAATGGTGCCAGCATCGATTGCTCTGATCATCGTTTCCGCTCAGACATGGTTGCCTGCAAGCTGGGTCGTGAACGCGACCTGTATCACCGCGATTGGTATCTGGTGGACCTTTGCGGCGATTTCAGTGGCATTCTTGTCATGGACGTGGCGTCGATTTGATCCCTCGCGTGACGTGCTCGCTCTCTAAGGAGATGCATTCCAGCCCGTTGTGGTCTTGAGCACGAAGAACGCGATAGGATCCTCCCAGCGAATCACGGCAACCCAAATTGGTAGGTCGCTGGGTTCGATCATGAATCGCTGTGCTTGATCATGAAATCGGCTGCAATCTGGTAAGGTGTCAGAATGTTTTACGATTGCCGAATCCAGATCCGCAACCTCTTCAACCAGTTTTTTCGTGCGATCGTTTCCGCACCGATGGGATGGCTTTCGAGCGGTCAACCCTGGCGAGTCGGGGCGATGGCCTTCGTCTTGCTAGGAAGTATTTCGTATTCGCGCCGCGTCGATGCGGGGCTGGGTCCGGAAAACATCATGGTGATCGTCAATGGCGACAATGTTGACTCACTGACGATTGCCAATCACTACGTGTCGATTCGGTCGATCCCCGACAGCAATGTGTTGGTCTTATCGGATGTTCCTGAAAAGCTGGTGATCTCGCTCGAAGACTTTCGTGAGCGGATTCTGCGTCCGGTCCTTTCTGAAATCAACGCCCGCAAGCTCGCGCCATCGATTCGCTGCATTGCCTATTCGGCGGGTTTCCCAACAAGCGTGCGGATCACAGAACACACCCAGCGGTTGACCGATCCCCAAGCCAAGAAATACCAGACCTCGGTTGCCAGTCTCAATTCACTGACGTTTTTCTACCAGTTTATTCTTGGCGACTCGCACCAGTATCTCGGTTGGCAATCCAATCTGTACGCTCGCGGACCATTTCGGCGTCACTTTGAGAATCCGCTACGTGGCGAAGCGGGTGAGGAATTTCAGGCGGCAAGCGAGTCGCTCGAGGCTGGTAAGTTCGAAGAAGCTGCGGCGGCGTTTGAATCGCTCGCGAAGCGATATCCAAGCATGTCGCCACTTCGAATCCGGGCGGCCGAGGCCTATTGGCAATTTGAAAATCGTCTTGCGGCGATTGAGCAACTCGGCCTGGCGATCCGAAGTGGTTGGACGAATCGAAGGTATCTGACCGGGGAAAGTGCTCTGGCGGATCTTTTTGACGACGCAACCGAATCCAGTTCCGATCCGTTGACGCGACTTCTGTCGGGCCTGCAAGACCTTCCCACCAATGTGCAGCATCCCGTTGGATTTGCCGCCAATCTTGGATGGGCATCCAACGGTTATCCCGTGCCCGCTGGAGCAGGCGGTGTGAGCTATCTGTTATCAGTGATGCTGGCCATCGTTCACCCTAACGGCAGCACCGTCGATCAAGCGATTGAGGTGTTTCGCAGGGGCGATCAATCCGATCGAACGTATCCCGGCGGTGCGGTTGGCTTTGCCAAAACATCTGATGTCCGCACCAAAACACGATTTCCGGCGCTGACGGAAACGTTGGCCTGGTTGTTAGCCCGCAACCGCGACGTGGACATCTTCACGTCCCGCCTGCCGGCTCAAAGTAAAGACTATGTCGGCTTGATTTTGGGTACCGCTAAGTTTGATGTCTCAGGCCGAAACTGGAATTTGCTACCGGGTAGCTTGGCGGACAATCTGACCAGCACCGGTGCGGTGTTTCAGTCAACCAGTCAAACCAAGCTAACGGAGTTGCTGCATGCCGGTGCGGTCATGAGCAGTGGGACCGTGACGGAGCCCTATTCGCTGCCGATGAAATTCCCTTCGCCGATGATGCATCCGTTTTACTTTGAAGGCACAACGGCGGCGGAAGCTTTCTACCTTTCAACGCTATCACCGTATCAATTGCTGATTGTGGGTGATCCTCTGGCTCAACCCTTTGCAAGGGCACCCGCCGAGAAAGTTGCCATCACCATGGATGAGGCACCGGACGAGGGCAAACGGACCATCCGAATTTCCAAACGCGATCCAACACCTCAAAGTCGACCCTCGCGAAACGCACCGATCGCAGCGATGGAAATCTACCTGCAAAATCGCTTGGCACGACGAATCGGAGCCGTCGGTGAGATCAAATTGCAAGTTCCTCAGACGACCTTAGGACCAATCGATTGTCGTGTCGTGCTCGTTGGTGGTCATCTGACCGAACCACGAATTGGATTTTCAAACACGTTTCTGCTTGGCGACGAGACTAAATTACCAAGCATTGATCGGGTGTCTGCTGATGTTGAAAACGACATGCTGGAATTGCAATGTCGTTGCCCCGGAGCGGAATCCATTGAGGTCAAGCATTACGGTAACGTCATCGCCACGATCGCGGGCAATGATGGGAAGGTAAGTCTTGATATCGACAAAACAGGTTCAGGACCTGTTCGACTGCAAGCTGTTGGCAAAAAAGGAGATCGCGTTTTGGTCGGACCTATCACAACATTTGACCGCACCGGAGCGACGCGTTGACTGATTTGATTCCAAGAGGCGTCTGTCTGCTTGGCATGGTCGCGTTTGTCAGTGCCGCGTGGGTGATCAGTTCAGATCGCCGTCGATTCCCGTGGCGAATCGTGATTGGCGGATTGCTGTTGCAGTTGCTACTAGCATTTCTCGTCTTGCGAACAGCGGCGGGTCGTTGGGTGTTTGCTCGCATCGGTGAAGGCTTCACAGCCGTGATGAGCAATGTCGAGGTGGGCAGTGGCTTTCTATTCAATGCTGGTGGTGAAAACCCGTTGGGCGAATCACTGCTGGGCACCTTCGCGTTTGGTGTGTTGCCCACCGTTATCTTCTTTTCTTCGCTGATGAGCGTTCTGTACTACCTCGGCATCATGCAGCGTTTGGTATGGGCAATGGCGTGGGTCATGCGATTCACCCTTGGCACCACGGGTCCGGAAACGCTCGCGGCAGCCGCCAATGTTTTCGTCGGTCACACCGAAGCTCCATTGGTGGTCAGGCCGTACCTGCAAGGTATGTCACGCAGCGAGTTGTGCGCGATGATGACCGGGGGCTTTGCGACGGTGACCGGTGGCTTGTTGGGTGCCTATGCCGGCATGGGGATCAACATCGCGCATTTGTTGACCGCTTCGGTGATCAGCGCGCCAGCGGCACTGCTCATCGCGAAAGTCATGGTTCCCGAAGCACCTCAAGGCGATCACAAAGACGATGACACCGGAACCACCTCTGAGCAATCCATCAACGACGACGAAATCGACGACCGCGTGCTACTGTCGACATCAACGGAACACACCAACGTGATCGGCGCAGCGGTTGAAGGTGCCAGCGAAGGAATGAAATTGGCGCTCAATGTTGGTGCGATGCTCATTGCATTTCTAGCGCTCCTCGCACTCATCGATGCCATCCTGGGTGGCGTCTGTCAGGTATTTGAATGGACCAATGAGCAAGGCGATCCGTCGCTCACGCTCGGTGTGATCCTAGGTTACGCGTGTTGGCCGGTGGCGTGGTTGCTGGGCATTCCAGCGGATGAGTGTTTGGTTGCGGGACGACTGATTGGACTGAAAACGGTGGCTAACGAGTTTGTAGCGTTTCAACAGCTCGGCGAAATTCGCGCATCGGCGAGTCCTGAAATCAGCGAGCGCACGTCATCGGTTTTGACCTACGCGCTAGCTGGATTCAGTAACTTCGCCGCCATCGGCATCCAGGTGGGTGGCATCGGCGGTCTGGCTCCCGATCGTAAAGCCGATCTTGCGTCGCTCGGGCTGCGTGCCATGTTCGGCGGCCTGCTCGCGTGCTGCATCACCGGCGCCGTTGCCGGTCTGATGCTTTGAGCTTTGACTTGTTGTGGTCGACATCGCATCGCTCTAATGCGG
>JBCCJB010000254.1:0-6353 GCA_039028015.1 Planctomycetota bacterium | reverse complement strand
GTCGTTCGATTGATATCGAGTTGGTCCGCAGTTGCATTGCGATTCCAATTGTGTCGGCGAAGCGCCTGCAGGATGATCTCGCGTTCGGGTGCCTCCAGAGCCTCCCGCAGCGTCGTCGCTCGCATCGCAAGATTGGGAACCGAAAGCTGCCGCTGGGACAGCGCATCATCGGACTGCATGGATGTCGCCGCATTGCCAGCCATCGTCCGTTGCAAGACTTCCGGTGGCAAATCGTGAACCGATAGCACTTGCGTTGATGACAAGAGCACGGCGCGTTCAACCACATTTTGAAGTTGTCGAACGTTGCCAGGCCATCGATAAGCTTGCAATGCCGTCATCGCATCTCGATCAAATCCATCGACATCACGGTCGGCCGTTTCAGCGGCACCACGCAAAAAGTGGTCGACGAGAAGCGGAATGTCGCCCGGACGCTCATGGAGAGCCGGCAACACAATGTTGACGACGTTGATGCGATAGAACAAATCTTGTCGGAACGTGCCACGCTCCACCGCCGCGTTCAAGTCTTCGTTGGTGGCTAAGATGACTCGCGTGTCCACCTGCTGCGTTTCGGTGCCGCCAAGTCGTTCGAACTGTAATTCCTGCAAGACTCTCAGAAGCTTCACCTGCATCGCAGGCGTTGCCGTTCCAATTTCGTCAAGGAACAGCGTGCCCCCATCGGCAAGCTCGAACTTGCCCTGACGGTCCGTGTTGGCACCGGTGTACGCACCGGCAACATGACCGAACAATTCGCTTTCGAGCAAGTTGTCCGGCAAGGCTCCGCATGCCACTTCAACAAAGGGTCCGCCACGACGCCCGCTGCGATTATGGATCGCACGAGCAATCATGGATTTGCCGGTCCCGTTTTCACCCGTGATCAAAATCGAAGCCTTGGCATCGGCAACATTGTCGATCACATCAAAGATCTTCATCATTCGATAATCGTGACTCAGGATGTTCTCCATCCCAGACCGAGCATCGAGTTGTCGGCGGAGCGACTCGTTCTGCTTTTCGATTTGGTTTTGATTAACGGCCCGATCGATGGCCAACATCAACTCATCATCAATGACTGGCTTGGTCAATAAATCAAAAGCGCCCGCACGAACCGCCTCGACGGCGGTTGCTGGTGTGGCATAACCACTCATCACCAGCAGACTCGAGTCGGGATGGTGTCGCTTGCAGTGATGAATGATGTCGAAACCGTCTTCATCGCCCAATCGCAAATCGGTGATCACCAAATCCGCGGGCGTCTCACCCATTTTGGCAATCGCCTCGGCGACGTTGGCTGCGGTCGCCACGTCGAAACCCTCTTCTTGAAGCCATTGGGCCAGCGAGCGGACCAATTGATAGTCGTCGTCCACCAGCAAAATCGAAGTTGCAGCATTCATCATGGGTTTCCCGGGCAAAATGTGGCATCGACGCCACTAATTACCTAGGTCATGAACCAGCATGAGTCAAAAATGCAACCTGATGATCATCAATGCAACATGTGCCTCGTCACCGCGATCCCGTAAAGCGTTGCACGCCGATTTGAGGATGCGACGGCCCAGATGCTACGGTGCGGTGAAAAACTGGCCCAACGGTGACGGAGATCGGTCCGTTACCGACGCGGCTTCCAAACGGGCCGTTCCTCGTTTCAGATCGATCTTGCCTTGAAAGACACGAGGAAGGTCGGAACCCGCTGGTGGGTCAATGTCGTGTAGGGTCTCGATGGCGTCGCGGCGTAACGCAGCATTGATGCCACGCTGATCGACGCACGATTGATTCGGGTCGGTCAGATCAATCGTCACATTCGTTGCGGTTGATTTGGCGTCGACACGAGTCGCTGGTGGCTGTTGTGTGTCGGTATCGCAGTTCGCTGCCGGTTCGGGAGTCCGCACTGAAGATGCTGATCGATCGAGTTCGCCCCGCATCACGCGAACATCGCGGGGCGCTTTAATGCCGAGCCGAATTTGGTTGTTGCGAATTCTCAGTACCGTGATCTCGATGTTGTCACCAATGACAATGGTTTCGTCCAGTTTTCGGGTTAACACCAACATGGCAGGCTCCTTTGCCGGGGGCGGCGAATCAATAAGACGAGAAGCAACCGCGACTTGCGATCACACAATCCCGACCAAGCGAGCCACGTGCCAAAAACAACCGGTAAAAAACAGATTTCGACGCAAGCCCATTCCATTGAATGACTTGCGTGATTCGCGGTGAGGCAATTATCGACTCGGCTTCTTGGGCCCAGCGAGATCGACATGTCGTCGTTACAAACGATTGTCAGACTTACAAGACGGTCTTTAGATTTCTTCGCTGATCACTTCACCGCTTGCCCGAGTCCCCAAAGCTCCCCAAAGTCCGTAAGGGCTCGGTGACCCAACTGGTGTTGGGCTATCGACACCACCGGCCAAAGCTTCGCAGTAGACAC
This sequence comes from Planctomycetota bacterium, assembly GCA_039028015.1. Taxonomy (GTDB): domain Bacteria; phylum Planctomycetota; class Planctomycetia; order Pirellulales; family Pirellulaceae; genus Rhodopirellula. The sequence goes on along the minus strand of JBCCJB010000254.1, from coordinate 3,943 downwards.
ATGGAATGGTCGGGTCACCCGATTCGATTGAATCAGAAATGAACTTCACGGCACCATCGGCCATCAGGATGTGACATCCTCCGGGATGCCGACTGCTCGGCGGCGCGACGCCATAGGTGTCGCTGTGCCCAACTAAGCAAATCTCGCTGTTGGGTCCTAAAATCGTGTTGAACTGCGTCTGCAAGCTATGAAAGTCTGCCCAACGGAAGCCACGTTCGGAAACGGGCCCATAAACGTTGGCGGTGGCATTCCAGAACGTGGGACGATCAGCATCAATGACGCCCAGTTCGTTGCATCGATTCGGGTTATCGGCAATTTGAAAGAACCCGCCTTTGGGCGGCGATGTGAAGCCAATACTTCGAATGTCACGATCACCCAAACCGGTTGCAATTTCGCCCACGGCAATCGTGTTGGAAAGGCCATCGGTGATGTCGCGAAACTGCATTGATTTACGAGACACAAACGCGCCGCGTAGACCACACCGGGCTCGTCTCATCGCACGGGAATCGGATTCGTATTCCCATCGCATGGCACCTGTGTTCCACACCGTGACACCCTCTTCGGCATCATAAAAACTGTCTCCGGTGCAGGCGGCGTAGTTCGTTCGCCCAAGTGCGGGTAACCCAACGCCCGGATCACTTGGACAGCGGAACGTTGGGATTTCGGTTGCCCACGGCGGGTAGTTGCCTTGAAAAGGTCGTGGACCAAACGCGGGCCAGCGATCACCATCCGTTTCAATCAGCGGGTTGCGCACCTGTTCCCAAATGCTTTGCTGTTCTACGTAGGGTAACAATCCAACCAGAAATGAGAGCTCCAGCCGCGTGAAGCCCGTCCCATCGCTGGCCCATGCGGCGCCGGCGGTATTGTCGTTTTCATTGGTGGGTCCGGTTCCGTGAATCGGCAACTGACCAAAAGCGGTGTGATAGTTGTGGAGTCCAATTCCTATTTGTTTGATGTTGTTGCCGCAGCTCATTCGCCGTGCTGCTTCGCGGGCAGCTTGCACGGCAGGAAGCAGCAACGCGATCAAAACACCAATGATGGCGATGACGACCAATAACTCGACAAGGGTAAACGCGGCGCGTTTCATTCTTCCCGTGCCTCCATCGAAGCAATCTCTTCTGCTTCCAACTGAGCCGTCACATCATCAAAGGAATATTCATCCGTTTCTTCGATCACCGTAGCTGAGGGTGATTCGCAGCCGACGACTGTCACCAGCATGGCAGCATTGAAAAGCGCGGCGGCGACCAACGATCGCTGACCTGACAAGCGTTTGAAGACGTCTTCAAGCGGTCTCCATGCCACGATCCGCTTGCTTGGATTTGCGGCGGCATGCGCACTGGAGTCAGTCAACCCGGATGGATTCATGGACTCGCTTCCTAAATTCTTGATCGTCAGACTACTCGATATCCAGACTGTGTCTCGTGCGTGGCTGCCGCCTCACAACCGCACCACAACCAGGGTATCGCGTCCCCCTGCTACCGGCAATCAGAATTCACCGTCACGACGATTTCCAAACCGGGTCAGCGTGACTGGCCGATGCCGACTCAAACCATCGAGTGAGCGTCATTTTTTGTCGTGTGTAAAAGTGCACGCCTTCGGTGCCTTGAATATGCAGATCGCCAAAGAACGATTGATTCCATCCTGTGAACGGAAGCCAAGCCATCGGTGCGGGAACGCCAACATTGATACCGATCATGCCGGCGTTGAAATGTCGTTTGAAATGACGAGCGGCGTGACCATCGTTGGTAAAAATGGATGCCCCGTTGCCAAACCGGCACGATTTGCCAATCGCGATGGCCTCGTCGAGTGACTCGGCACGCACCACGGACAGCAGCGGACCGAAGACTTCATCTTTCCAAAGCGGCATTTCGGTTGTCACGCGGTCAACAACGCTGGGACCGATTAAAAAACCATCTTCGCTGGTGATGTGACGGCCATCGATCACGACATCGGCTCCGCCCTGGCCCGCCGATTTCAGGTAGCTGGCCACACGGTTGCGATGGTCCGCATTAATCACCGGTCCCATATCCGCACTGTCGTTGCCATCGGTCGCCGCGGTCACCATCGAATCCGTCACGCGCCGAAGCTCATCAACAATGCGGTCCCCGGCATCACCGACGGCGACAGCCACGCTGCCGGCCATGCAGCGTTGGCCCGCGCAGCCAAACGCGGATGCGGCCAGTGCTTTGGAAGCCTGACCCATGTCCGCGTCGGGCATGATGATCAAATGATTCTTAGCTCCGCCCGCCGATTGAACGCGTTTGCCGTGTGCCGAAGCGGTGGTGTACACGTGCTTGGCAATGGATGTTGAACCAACAAACGACACGGCCGCGACATCCTCGTGCGCGAGCAAGCTCTCGACCACATCCGCACCACCATGAATCAGATTCATCACGCCATCAGGAAGGCCCGCTTCGGCGAGAAGCTCAACCAGACGAATGGCCGACAGTGGCACCTTTTCACTAGGTTTCAAAACAAATGTGTTGCCGCACGCAATGGCGATGGGGAACATCCACAACGGCACCATGTTTGGAAAGTTATACGGCGTGATGCCAACGCAAACGCCGACCGGGTGACGGTTGGTTTCACCGTCGACACTGCTGGCAATTTGTGGAAACGTCTGACCCATCAACAAGGCAGGGACGCCGCAAGCGAACTCGACCATCTCGAGACCTCGCTGTACCTCGGCGGTTGCCTCAGCATGCGTCTTGCCGTGTTCCCGGGTGACTAGTCGTGCGAGCGACTCAAAGTGCGTCTGAATCAGCTCGCGGTACGCAAACATCACCCGCGCCCGCTCCACGGCGGGCGTCTCTGACCATGCATCAAGCGCCGACTTCGCGGAGGCTACGGCGGCATCAACATCATCGACGTTGCCGATGGGTGTCTCTGCAATCACATCGCCACTGGATGGGTTGTAGACCGCCGTTGTAGCGGCATTGTTGTCGCTGGGCGTCCATTGACCGCTGATAAAGCATGGAACGGACGTGGTGGTCATCGTCATAGGTGGCTCCCGGTTAAACTGTGGCCCGCCCATTTGTGTGGAATCGATTAAGATTCGCAAGGGCTGGTCAAGAATGCTCTGTCATAGGAATTGTGCTAATGCCGAGACTGGTTCGTGGTGCCCTGATCCAAGCGAAACTGAGTGAACCCGGTGACGCGCCCGTCGACACGATTAAGCAGTCGATGATTGACAAGCATGTCACGATGATTGCCCAGGCGGCCGATCAGGGCGCTCAAGTCTGTTGTCTGCAAGAGCTTTTTTATGGGCCTTACTTTTGTGCCGAGCAAGACACGAAGTGGTACAGCCTAGTCGAACCCGTTCCCGAGGGACCGACCACCAAGCTGATGATGGAGCTGGCAAAGAAGCATCAGATGGTGATGGTGGTGCCGGTCTATGAGGAAGACATCACCGGCGTGTATTACAACACCGCTGCGGTGATTGATTCCGATGGCAGTTACTTGGGCAAGTTTCGAAAGATTCATATCCCACACTGCAATCCTGGGTTTTGGGAAAAGTTCTATTTCAAGCCCGGCAACCTCGGGTATCCCATCTTCGACACCGCGATTGGCAAGGTCGGTGTTTACATTTGTTATGACCGACACTTTCCCGATGGAGCGCGATGCCTCGGACTTGGAGGCGCCGAGATTGTCTTTAATCCGTCAGCAACCGTTGCCGGTTTGAGCGAATACCTATGGAAGCTCGAACAGCCTGCCCACGCGGTGGCCAATCAGTACTTCGTCGGCGCCATCAATCGACCCGGCAGTGAACCGCCATGGAATATCGGGCAGTTTTACGGGCAGAGTTATTTCTGCGACCCGCGAGGCCAACTGTTTTCACAAACCGATGTTCGTGATGACGATGCCATTGTCATCGGTGACATGGACTTTGACATGATTCGCGAGGTGCGCAATACCTGGCAGTTCTTCCGGGATCGTCGGCCGG
>JBCCJB010000253.1:0-6452 GCA_039028015.1 Planctomycetota bacterium | reverse complement strand
GTTCTCAGCGGGCTTCGCCACGATTGTCCCACCCCAAGGTCTTCGCTGTGAAGCCTCGCATGCTCATGACCTGATGATGGGTCAGCTGTGGTCGTGGACGCTGATGATGAACCGGTTTGAGTTGAATGTGGCGTTGAAATCGTTTCCGCCATCAGCGTCTCCTGAAGGAATAATTTTGCGTGGTGCCGTGTCACACGTCGGTTTAGGGATGACGGACTTCCAAGTTCGTCGGAAACCAAAGCTATGACGGACTAAGAGCCTATCCGAAAACCCGTCGACAGCGTGTTATAAGCCTTTGGCGCTAGCCTCGGGCCTCAATCTCGCCTTGCATTTCAAGTGCCGCCCGACGCTAACGCGTTCGGCTCATGCGTTTTCGGATCAGCTCTAGGAATTCTGTTGTACAAAACAAGCCCGCAAGGTTTTACGACGGACAAGGCCTAGTCTACTTGCCACGAAGCTTGAGTTGCAGTAACGCGCGTGCTCCACGCTAGTCTGCGGGACGCGTCGATTTTCGTCCAAGCGGAATCATGTCGGTATCCACCTTAACGTCCGATTAAACGATGATTCGTTGGGAACGTAACGCCTACGCAAAGACGATGCCTGGACGGGACGGGTCGTTCAGGTCAGAGACGGCTGGTTCGTGTACAGCTCGAGCAGTTGTCCTTGCACTTTGACCGCACGCAGCAGCAACCAAAGCTGATCGGGAGTGAACGCGACAGGCTCGTCACCAAAAAGAGATTCCAACTCGGTCACCACCGCGTCGTGCTGATCGGTGGCGGTTTCCAACCGGAAACTCGCCTGCCGCCACGCCTGTTGCAGGACTTCCGGATCAGACAATTCGGATGGATTGGGTGTCGATTGTAGCAACATGAGGCACAATCGAGCGACCTCGATGGATGTGAGGTCGGGACGCATGTCGGACAAACGTTCGGCGAGATCGCTGCAACTCATACCGAAGACTAGGTCAGAAAAATCGTCTGATCAAATTGAGCAGCTATTTTGCGTCTCAACACTCGCATGACTCGCACGCGTCATAAATCCAGATCATCCAGGCTGTCGATTAGGTGATCCAGCGAATCCTTGGGGCCGGCCTGGACGGCCACCTGCCGTTGTCGCAACTGATCATCAATGCCGATCGTCTGTCGTCCAGCTAGCATCAGCTGCTCATCACGTTCTCGTGCGGCCGTCGCGATCGGGTCATCCGCATCGGATTTGCCGGACTTGGGGGCTCCGAACAATTGTGACAAATCAATCTTGAAGCCTTCATCGCCGTCGGTTTCAGCGCCGGCAATGGCGGGAGCCTTGTGCTGTGGAAAGATGATGGCGTTTTCGGGGCACACGCGGCTGCACGCTGGGCAGCCTTTACGGCAGTTATCGGGCTGCTCGACCAGGATATTTTCGACGCCGTCGACGCCATACACACCAAACAAGCAAAAGTCGACGCACTCCATGCAATTGGTGCACCGATCGAAGTCAATCACGGGATACCATCGCCGCTTGGTGACCTCTTCAACGACAATCGGCAGCGTCGGTTGGTTGGGCGGTGGGGCCTCGAGCGTGTTTTGCTCGGATCGGATCCGCTCGATTTCGCCAACGATGGTTGACACGTCCGAGACCGCTTTCAGATCGATGCAGTGGATCTGGCGTTCACGGCGTGGCACCAAATCGGTCACGCGATCGCTTTCGGGCTGCGTCAGCTCGACTCGCGACGCCTCGGGCGAGGCGGCACTGGCCGCACCACTGAGTGACGGCTGGTCTTTCAGCCGGTTTGTTGGCGACGTTGACTCGGGCAAGGCGTCGCCATCGGACGCGTTGTCGTCGTGAATTGCTACGAAGCCGACCTGGCCATCGATCCCGTTTCGATCAAGGACCCAGTGAGCGGCTCGGGAAAAGATCCAGCTGACGCAGACCAAATCACCTTCGAAATCGGCGAGGGCTTTCAGCGAGGGGCCGCCTTTGGGCAAGTCGTACAAATGAGGCACAACAATCACGTCAACGCCGTCCAGCTCAGCTGCCAAATCGGCGATGCTGGCTTCCAGTTGTCGTTTTTCCGGGTGCCTGGACTGGCCCTTTGAAACGATCACGGTCAAGCCGCTGGGAACGCTCGAGTTCGTCGTGAGAGGTGCGGAGATCATTCCCGCATTCTATCCGCACGGGGTCCCAGATGCACAAGCCGGGCGATAGGTGTTCAGCGTCGTAAACTTCTCGGACTGACCTCACCCCTGATGCGTCAACGGATGACTGCCCCAATGCTTCATCCGCACGGCTGCACGGGCCATCCCATTGCATCATTCCGGAGACACTTATGAGTTCGCCGATTATCGATACCGCACAATCGTCCGCCTCCGGGGACGAAGCGGCGAGCGTCAACGGCGAGACTCCGCAGCCAACGATCACCACGTTCGCGGAGTTGATCGAAAGTGGTTACCAGTCCAAGTCAGTCAAGCATGAAATACGTGATAACTTCACAGCAATGCTCTCGGCGGGGGAGGAATTGTTCCCCGGCATTGTTGGCTATGACGACACGGTCATTCCTGAAATCAATCTGGCGTTGCTGTCCGGCCATGACATGCTTTTCTTGGGAGAAAAGGGTCAGGCGAAAAGTCGTTTGATGCGAATGCTGATTCGCTTCTTGGACCCTTGGGTGCCCTTCATCGATCATCCCGATTTGCCGGTCCACGAGGATCCGTTGGCTCCCATTTCGGCCCTCGGCAAGAAATTGGTTGAGCAGCATTCACCCGAAGAGATCCAGATCGGATGGTGGCATCGAAGCGAGCGCTACGCCGAACGGCTTTCTCCGGGAACCAAGTTTGCGGACATCATCGGCGAAATCGATCCCGCCAAATTGACCGGCGGTGTCAGCATGTCCGCTGAAGAAGCTCTTTCGTTCGGGCTGATCCCCCGAATGCATCGGGGCATCTTTGCGATGAATGAGCTGCCCGAGCTTGATGATTTGGTGCAGGTCGGTCTGTTCAACATTTTGGAAGAACGCGACGTGCAAATCCGCGGGTATCCCATCCGGTTCGATCTCGATGTGATGATTCTCTTCTCAGCGAACCCGGCGACGTACAACCGATCCGGCAAGGTCATTCCGCAATTGAAGGATCGCATTGGCACTATTGTGCAAACGCACTATCCCGACAGTCGTGATCAGGGAATCGAGATCTTGCAGCAAGAGGTGGGACACGATCTCGAGGGTGAGTACCCGGTGGTCGTGCCGTACTTCATGTATCAGATCATCGAAGAGATCACCGATCAGGCACGGCGAAGCAAGTACATCGATCAGGCATCCGGTGTGTCGGCTCGGTTTTCGCTGGCAAACTTCCGAACCATCGTCGCGTCAGCGCGGCAGCGTGGCATCATTCACAATGAGAAACCTGCCGTTCCTCGGATCAGCGATTTTGGGCATTTGTATGCCAGTTCACTCGGCAAGCTCGAACTGGATTTGATGGGAACGCATCAGATGAGCGAGAAGCAGGTCCTCGATGCTGTCGTGGCTCAAGCGATCCAAGTGATCTTCAACGAATATGTCGAAGAACATGGTTTGGGCGAAATTGCGGAGATCTTCCGCGGCGGCGTCCGGGTCGAAGTCGGTGACCTGTTGCCAAGCTCGGGCTACGCCGAGCGTCTCAAGCATGTTCCACCCGCCTGGGACAAGGCCTTCGAAGTGAACGCCAGCCAGGACGAAGCGGTGCGGGCCTCGTGCGTTGAATTTGTCTTGGCCGGTTTGTACTCGCTCGACAAAATCAGCCGCTCAGAACGCCACGGAAAAATCGAATACGAGATCTAGCGCGGGGATGCGTGGCTGTTCACCGGCACAACGGTTGCCCTGAGGATCAGCTCTCCGCTCGATTTGACTGGGGAATCAGTTTCGAACCACAGTATTTATGTTAAGTTTACCATGGTTTAGCTATTTTTGATAAACTGAGGTAAACTGGATTGATATGGATCCGAGGCTTAACCCTTTCGCTCCTGGTGCCGGGACGCCACCACCCGAACTCACTGGCCGCGACGACCTGATTGAATCCGCATCGATCGCCCTCGATCGCATCGCGGGAGGGTTATCCGCTCGAAGTATGGTTTTGTTTGGTCTTCGAGGTGTCGGCAAGACGGTTTTGCTCAACCACATTCGTATGGCCGCTGAAGCCAACGGTGTCTACACGGTTCCGATTGAGGCTCCTGAGGGACGCTCATTGCCAGCGATTCTGCTGCCATCGTTGCGAAGCAGTGTGATCCGCGTCAGCCGAACCGCCGTCGCCAAAGCAGGATTACAAAAGGTGCTCAATGGCCTCGCATCCTTTGCCAAGGCTTTCAAATTGACATACGAGGACATTGAATTCTCGGTCGACTTGACCCCGAGCGAGGGCGTTGCCGATAGCGGTGACTTGGAAAATGATCTCGGCGAATTACTAACTCTGCTGGGACAGCATGCTGCCCAAGACAACACGGTCTTTTGCATCTTCATCGATGAGCTGCAATACGTCGCCGAGGATCAGCTAGCTGCTTTGATCACAGCACTGCATCGAGTAAACCAAGCACAGCTACCCGTGACCGTCTTCGCCGCGGGTTTGCCGCAACTCTTGGGGCAACTGGGAAAAGCGAAATCTTATGCGGAAAGGCTATTCGACTTTCGTGAGATTGGAGCGCTAGGAGAGGACGATGCACGTGACGCGATCACATTGCCAGCAGCAAAACAGAACGTCCAATTTCAGCCTGACGCGATTCGAGAGATAATTAGGGCGACACAATGCTATCCCTATTTCTTGCAGGAATGGGGACAACATAGTTGGCGTTTTGCCGATCGATCCCCAATCACATTTGAACATGCCTCATCTGCAACCGATGCCGCGATTGCTCAGCTGGACACCAGTTTCTTTCGCGTGCGTTTTGATCGTCTTACGCCATCAGAAAAGCGATATATGCGGGCGATGGCGGAACTGGGCCCGGGGCCGCACCGCAGCGGTGACGTGGCCGAAATCCTTCAACGCAAAGTCACTTCGTTGGCTCCAACACGTAGCTCGCTGATTCGAAAAGGGATGGCTTATAGTCCTGCCCATGGCGATATCGCTTTTACCGTGCCACTGTTTGACGGATTCATGAAACGAATCATGAATCTACAACGCGCATAGCAGTTCCGCGTCTCGATTAATCAAACGACACCAGCTGGCAATCAATCGCTAGATCTCAGTCAGGTGAAAATTCTGTGTGGCGCGGCAGAGGTCCAGCAACGTTTGCGTTTGACGAAGGATTTCCACCCACTCGATCTCTTCTTTTTCGCTTCGATCGATGGACGATCCGATCTTTGCGGCGGCATCCACGATCGGAACCAAGTAGTTCGCTTCTGCGATGCGAGTGAGTTCTTCAGTTAGGCTGCGCAGTTGATCGGTATCTTGACTGTCCATTGCATCGCAAAGCTGTTCGATTTGCTGACCAATTTGCATTGCAGTCGGTCTGGGTATGGCAAATGCGATCCCTTGCGTCGTTGGCACGCCAAGCGCGTTTTCGGATTCCTTTTCCACCACACACGTGATGAATCGTTCGACCAATTCGGCATCAAGCTGCGTTCCAGCCAGATCACGCAAGCGTGCAACGGCATCATGTTTTGAGTTGGTGTGCCGCTTGCTTTCACCTGCAACGGGCGTGTCATACACGTCGGCGATCGCCAGGATGCGGGCCGGCAGCGGCGTGGCATCATTTGGCGTGAGTGATTCGCCGTTGCGTCGTTGCGATTGATTCTGATGATGATGTTCGATGATTGATTCCAATTCAGCACAATGAAACGTGCCGGCAACCATATCAAGCCCGATTTGGTTGTGATGTTCAATGACCTTCCAATCATCTGTCGTGAGCGGTTCTGTCTTGTGTAGCAATTGATCGGGAACGCCAATCTTGCCGATGTCATGAAGCAGTGCGGCGGTCTCCAGGACATAGATTTCCCGCTGGCACATCATGTCTTTTGCCAACGTCACACAGAGATCCGCCACGCGCCGGCTGTGCTCAGCGGTTTCGGGGCTTCGGTTGGCAAGCGCCGACACCAATGCGGTCACGGCATGAAACGGCAGACTGACCAGGTTCGGATCGACGTGTTGATCCGTCGCCTCTTCCACTTCCGTGCCCATTGCCTCAATCCGAGCGGGATCGTACGTCACCGATTGATTGCGGCCGGCACGCTTAGCCACGTACAGGCACGCGTCGGCTTGGTTGATCAATTCTTGCGTCTCATTGGCTCCGAATGACGTGTCGCTAACGCCCAGGCTAGCGGTCAATCGAAGCGAGGCTGGATCGGCCAATCGGATTTCTGCAATCGCTAGCCGCGTGCATTCGGCTTGGATCAAGGCTTCGTTGACGTCCATGCCCGGCAGCATCACACAGAACTCTTCACCGCCATAGCGGCACACGATCTGTTTTTCCTCGTGGAGTTCCCGCAAGACGCGAGAGACCTCACGCAGGAC
>JBCCJB010000252.1:0-6491 GCA_039028015.1 Planctomycetota bacterium | reverse complement strand
TGGTGTGCATTGGTACCGCGATGAAGGATCACATGCAAATTGCATCGAGCATTCACGGCAAGAGATTGCCAAAAGTGTTCGACCAATTCGCTGTCGAACGTGCCGATTTTGGTCGCCGCGATGGGCGCGTCGAATTCAAAGGCATATCGCGAACCCATGTCCACTGCGGACGTGACCAAGCACTCATCCATGGGCAAGGTGAAATGCCCATATCGGCGGATTCCTGCCCGATCACCCAAGGCCTGATCCAAACACGTCCCGATCACAATGCCCACATCTTCGGTCGTGTGATGATCATCGACTTCTAAATCTCCGGTTGCCGCGACGTCCAAATCGATCAGGCTGTGCCTGGCAAACAAATCCAGCATGTGGTCCAGGAAACCGACGCCGCTATGCCGGTCTCCCGATCCTTCGCCATCAAGGTTGATAGCGACCGAGACTTGGGTCTCTCCGGTTTTTCGATCAAGCTGGGCGGTTCGCATGTCGTGGTTTGAGATTGAAACCATTAGATTCAAATGTGTGCCGAAGAGCCTATACGAAAACTTATCAGCCGAACCCGATTGCGTCGGGCTACACTCCAAAAACAGGGCAAAATCGGGCCCGCGACTGATGCGATCCGTTCATAGGATCAGGTTAAACAACTATGACAAAGCTCGACAATTATCACACACGTTAGATCTGTTTAAGCACAGCCAAACACGCGTCGATTTGATCGTCCGTGCCGACGCTAATGCGAAGCCCATCACCCCAGGGTGGAAAGTCCATATAGCGAATCAGGATTTGACGGCGTCTCAATTGCTCATATCGCTCCAAGTGGCGACCATCGGGATGTTGACACCAAACGAAATTAGCGTGGCTGCGTGTGACATCGAAACCCATTGATTCCAGTTCAATGTGCAATCGATCGCGAGTCGCATTCATACGCTTGATCACGTCGGCGAGCCATTCCTGGCTATTGAGTGCTGCTGTTGCTGCCGAGATGGAAATCGCATCGGTGTTGTAGCTGTCCTTAATCTTGGCAAGCTCGGCAATGATATGAGGCTGAGCCACCAAATAACCAAAGCGGATACCCGCCAATCCATAGGACTTGCTCAACGTTCGCGTCACTAGGACATTTTCGTTGCCTTCAACGAGCGACACACAGTGGCTGTCAGCGAAATCGACATAGGCTTCATCAACAACGAGCGGATGATTAAGCCTCGATGCGATCTGAGCGACTTGATCGGGTGGAACGATGGTTCCCGATGGGCTGTTTGGATTGGGAAGCAACGTTAATTTGACATCATCGCTTGGCGTTGAGAATGCATCTGGTAGTTGCCAGTCATCTTCAAACGGCACCTGTTCCCACTGAGCACCTTGGATATCGGCCAAGGTGCGATAAAGAACATAGCTGGGAAACGGAAGTCGCAACCGTTGCCCTTCGCCAACATACCCGCGAACCAAGATCGTTAAGATCTCATCACTGCCATTGCCAGCTAGTATCCACTCGGGACCCGGCAGACCCAGGACGTCCGCGGCCATCCGTCGAAATGCGGTCGCCATCGGATCGGGATAGCGATTCAGAGGACCTTCAGCAGCAGTTTGAATGGCTCGCACAACGCTTGGCGGTGGCGGATACGGATTCTCATTCGTATTGAGCTTGATCACCTTCCCCGGCGGTGGCTGCTCGCCCGGCGTGTAGGGTTTCATCTTGGCCAGGGCTTCGCGCATGACACTCAGGGGCAGGAGGTTGGATGAAACAATCTGAACCAGTTTTTGAAATCGCTAGACTTCAACGCTGCCGCCGACCTCCAACACGATTGGTTCCGCAGTCGTTTCCGCGCGGACTCGATCAGCCCAAGCGGCTGCATCCTGAGCAATCGGTGGCCACGTGTTGTAATGAGTCGGTAAGACTCGCTTGGGTTCAATCCGTTGTATGCTAACCAGGCAGTCATCAATACCCATGGTGAATAAGTCGCCGATCGGCAGCACCGCCAAGTCGACATGATGGGCATAATGCCGCATGTCAGAGAAATAGGTGGTGTCGCACGCAAAGTAAATTCGCTTTGATTCCGCGGTGACGATAAAACCCGAAGCCGTTCCACCGTCAGATCCATCGGGCAATCCGCTACTGTGGACGGCGGGCACCATTTTGAGACCGATTTCGCCCAACTTGGTCTGACCGCCAAGATTCATCCCCAGCGGGGCCGGCAAATCGTTTTCACCAAATCCCTTGGCTGCGTACCAGTTGGCGATCTCAAAGTTGGTCACGATCTTTGCCTGATTGGCTAGAGCAATCGTTTCCACATCATTCAGATGATCGAAGTGCCCGTGAGACAACAGGACGTAATTCACGTCTCGATAGTCGCTGGGCTTGTTGATCGCAGCTGGATTGTCGGTCAAGAACGGATCGAGCATCAAACGAACCGAACCCACTTCGATTAGCCACGACGCGTGCGACAACCACGTGATAGAAATGGGCATGATGATGGGGATAGTCGTGCGGGTGACGTGCGAAACGATAACGGCGATTTATCGAAACTATTTGATCCGACAACGTATCCGAGCCCCACGAGTTGCTCCAGCCGTTGGGCGCGGCTGTGCCTCACGTGGATGTTCTCCTCAGGGAAGCAAACCACGCCCGCTGGATAATCAACGCGGTGCCTGTCATCGACGTGTCGGCTGTGTACAATCACGCACCGGCGGTACCGCGTCGCCGCCAGATTTCTGGTTTGCTGCTCACCCTGGCCTTGTTCTCATCGTCGGACCCGTTCGCACCGTCGGAGCTGAATCTCGTGAAAAAAGTTGAAGCCATCGTTCGCCACTTCAAGCTTGAAGACGTTAAGAACGCCCTCACCGAGCAAGGCATTCACGGCATGACGGTCAGCGAAGTGCGGGGGTTTGGGCGTCAAAAAGGGCACACCGAGATCTATCGCGGGACCGAGTACGCCATCGATTTTGTTCCCAAAGTCAAAATTGAGGTCATATGCACCGATGACAATCTGCAGACCCTGATCGACACAATTCTGCAGACCGCTCAAACCGGCCAAATCGGTGATGGCAAAATCTTCATCAGTGATTTGAGCGATTCGGTGCGGATCCGAACCGGGGAGCGGGGCGAAGAAGCGCTCTAGTGCTTCGTCCATATCTAATTTTAGGGTAGCCGTCGTTCGCCAGAACACGGAATGCTCCATCAATTCCGGCTTCTGGCGAAGCCCGGCTACGATTCAGAACCCTAAATTTAAAGATAGAAGAAGCACTAGTGCCTAGGCAAAGCTAAGATCTGGGTGCCAGCATTTTTGTACGATGGATTAACCGGTCCGTCATCGCGTTGATTTTCAGCGACCTTGCACGACGGTCTATCCTGAGACCGATCTTTGGCCCTGTATCGGGTTGCTGATCACTCCTCTTTTACAGACTCCATTCGGCGGATGTCCGACTCGTTGCCTGCCGACTGTCGACGTCAGCTGACCGCAGGCCGCAAGAAGCTTGAGCAGCGCTTTCGCGATGGGTTGCCAGCCGTGCAAACCGCATCTGCGATGACCCAGCTCTATGACGATGTGGTCATTCGGTGCTGGCAATCGACTTTAGAGCGGGCTGCGAAGGAGGGCATTCGACAAAGCCATTTGAATCAGCTCGCCCTGGTGGCTCACGGCGGCTACGGTCGCAAAGACCTCTCGCCGCATTCGGATGCCGATCTGATGCTGTTAACACGTCGCGCGACGACGGCCGCGGCGGCTCAAGTGGCGACCACGTTGGTACGTGATTTGAACGATGCTGGATTGGACGTCGGTTTTTCGACTCGAACGGCTGGCGAAGCACGATCACTTGCTTGGTCGGACATCCGAATCTACACGACGTTGACCGAATCTCGCTTGCTGGTCGGAAGTCGCGATTCATTTGATCGGTTCTTCGATCGTTTTCGTACTTCATCTCGGCGTCGTCGGCACCGCCTGAACGATCAAGCGATCGACGCCCGAAAAGTCGAGCGTCGAAAATGGGGTAACACCAATTATTTGCTCAGACCCAACGTTAAACGATCGCGAGGCGGGCTGCGCGATATCCAGCTGGTCCGCTGGCTTGGTTTTGCCAATTACGGTGAAACAAGGCTCGACAAACTGTATCGCTTCGGAGCGATGTCGTCGGATGATTACAACGTGTTGCGCCGGGCACACTTGTTCATGCTGCGATTACGCCACGAACTTCATTTTCGTGCCGGTCGTTGCCAGGATGTCCTCGATCGTCCCACGCAATTGCTGATCGCTAGTGACTGGGGCTATCACGGTCGGACGGGCGTGCTGCCGGTCGAAGATTTCATGCAGGATTATTTCGATCACACGCGAGGTGTGAGATACGTGTCGGCCTACGTCGCCGATGACAGTCGCGCGCGGTCCCGCGTCGCAATGGGCACCGAATTCCTGATGTCGCACAAACTGGACGGATCAATTCGCATGGGACCGCATCACATCTGGGTGCGAAAAAGCGACCTGAAACGGTTCAGCCACAGTTTGCCGGACGTCCTTCGATTGATGCAATTGGCAAACCAGCATCAGCGTCGTATCGCGCATCCAACGTGGCAGGCGATTCGCGAAGTGATGCAAGAACGCACGATCACACCACCGGACAAACGAAGCGTGGAAGCGTTCTTAGCGCTGCTTTCGCGTCCCGGTCGACTCGCGCCGCTCCTGCGACGATTGCACGAACTGCGCATCATTGAACAGCTAATTCCCGCCATGCGACGTTGTCGTGGTTTGCTGCAGTTCAACGCCTATCACAAGTACACCGTTGACGCCCACTGCATTCGAGCCGTCGAGGCGGCAACTGAATTCAGTGAAGAACCTGCGACGCCGATCGGACGACGATACCGGCGTCTGAAGGACAAAACACTGCTTCACCTGGCTCTTCTCATCCATGATCTCGGCAAAGGTTACGAGGAAGATCACAGCGAAGTCGGACGGCGGATCGCGATTGATGTCGCTGAAGCCTTTGCGTTGGATGCCGCTTCCGCCGATACGCTTCAGTGGTTGATTCACAAACACCTGCTCGTCAACGAAGTCGCATTTCGGCACGACCTCAATGACGCCGATGTCGTCCACAAGTTCGCCGCGGAAGTCGGTTCGATCGGGCGATTGGAACTTCTGGTCGTCCACGCGGTCGCGGATTTGATCGCCGTGGGACCCGATGTGCTAACCGATTGGAAGATGGGTCTGATCGAAGACCTTTACCTACGCACGCGACGTTACTTTGAAACCGGCAACCTGCCCGGGGATCACGAGCCGGAACTGGATGCCAAACGCGAACAGATTATCGAGGCCCTGAGTGATCATAGCGACGCCGAATCAATGATTCCTATCGTCCAGCAGTTACCGTATTCGCTGCTGCGACGTCATGAAGCGCGTGATCTGATTGGTGAATTGCGATCGGTCGCGAATTGGTTTGATGACGATCGAACCTGCTTTTGCTCAACCCTTCAGTCCGATGATTTGATGGCCACGCGAATCACGGTCGTCGTGAGATTGGATCGCCCACGCGTCGGTGTCTTTGCAAGAATCACCGCAGCACTGGCAAGTCTTGGGTTTACGATTCGCCGCGCGAACATCGAGTCCATCGGAACGGCACTGCTATGGGACAACTTTTGGATTGAGGACCCCGATCACCCCGAAGGCACACCGCCCGAGCGCATCAATCGACTGCGACAACGGATTTTGGATGCGATTAATAATATCGATGGCGATTTACCCAAACCGCGACGCACGTGGGTCGCCCATGGTGCCGTTGAACCTGACAGCGTGCGTGTCTTGCCCACCAAAATTGTGTTTGACAATGACACGTTCGATCATCAAACGATCCTGTCCGTATTCACCTATGATCGCCAGGGAATGCTGTCCGATATCGCGGCCGCGATTTCGCAGATGGATGTGTCCATCTTGTTTGCCAAGATCGACACCCACCTCGACCACATTGCCGAGGTGTTCTACGTCACGGAAAACGACCAGACCCCGATCTTGGACCTTGATCGACAGCACGCCATTCGCGAAGCAATGATGGCTGCCATCGAACAGCGATCATCCATCACAGTTGCCGGTAATGCCAACGGCGTGAATTAAGGAACGGTTCGCGAATAACTTCGGTGAAACTTGTCTTCCACTTCACCCTCCCGCGACATCGTCGTTGGAGGGTCGGCCCGCGTTAGCGTGGCCGGGGAGCGGCTGTGTTGAGATTTTCTCGAGACCAGCCCTCCCCGAAAACTCTCTAAAGGCTCGTTTTCGACCCTCCCACAGCAAAGCTGCGGGAGACTGAAATCCCGAAATTATTTCCGAACAGTTCCTAAGTCATGCACCCCATGCTTAGCCCGCAAAACGGTGCTGTCGCCGGTATCAAACCTTGGTGACTCGAGAAGGTCGGATCGCTTTCGTCGGTCGGATGGCATGTGAGGTATCTCGCCGAGTGATCATTCCTTTGGACGTGCCAGCATCGGGTGCAGCACCCGCGGCAGCATCGAGATCACCGAG
>JBCCJB010000251.1:0-6493 GCA_039028015.1 Planctomycetota bacterium | reverse complement strand
GCCGAGAGCACGGAGCCCTCGGGAACGCCAGCGACGTGAATCGACGCGTTGTCGTCGCTGGCAAGATCAGTCAGTTCGAGTCCCAAGTCGACGGCAATGCCAGCACTGGTTTCGATGACTGGTGCCGCATCAGCATCCATGGTGGTGGCGGTCACGGATGTCAAGAAAAAGTCGCTGCTGTCGACTTGGGACTCGAACTGACTGATCTTGCCAGCGACGACAACGCGTCGATTCACGTCGCTGGCGTTCCCGAGGGCTCCGTGCTCTCGGCCGGAAACCGCAATCCCGATGGCACTTGGACGTTGAGCCACGAAGAAGCTGCTGGCCTGAAGATCCGGACGCCCAACACATTTGCTGGCGAGATCTCGTTGGATGTGCAAGTCACCAACACGTCGGATTTTGCTCCCAATCTAGTCGTCAATGGCAGCTTCGAATCCGCGGTTGACACTGCGGTGGCGTCCACGTCGGAACGTTGGTCCAACACCACACGTGGTTGGGGCGTCTTTGATGCCATCGAAGGTTGGACATCCACCGGCGAAGGATCGGGTCTTGAAGTTCAACAAAACGTCGCCGGTGCGGCATCCGATGGCAACTCACTGGTCGAGCTTGACAGTCATCAGAACAGCGGGATGTATCAAGACATTCCGACCCGAGATGGTCAGAATTATGTGCTGAATATCGATTATTCACCGCGACCTCGCGTGGACGCGGAAAGCAATGCCGTCGAGGTCTATTACGACGGTCAATTGTTGGGAACGTTGACCGGTGATGGATCGCAACTGGCCAACACCCAGTGGTCAACGCATCGCTTTGAAGTGGAAGCCACTAGTGAAACCGGACGATTGGAACTGCGAGCCGCCGGAACCAGCGATTCGCTGGGCGGTTACGTCGACAACGTCGTCATGCAATTCGCGGTTGTCGATCAAGTCACGATGGACCTGCAGGTTGCCGCGTCGGCCGACCCTGACAACTTCATCGCCAACGGCAGCTTTGAAGATCTGACGGGTTTGCAGTCGACCGGGTTCGGCCACATGGGCGAGCAACTCAATGGTTGGCAAATCGAAGAGGGACCTCGATTCGAAGTCCATAATCCGCGGCACGGTGTCGACCAAGCTGATCATGGTGATTACTGGCTCGACATGGACGCCAGCCCCGGCAACATGACGATCAGCCAAGACGTTTTGGGTCTGGAAGAAGGCAAGGTTTACGAGCTCAGCTTTGCGACCGCGAACTCCAATCCGTTTGTGCATCGTGGCGAACTTCTCGACACAAC
Source organism: Planctomycetota bacterium (assembly GCA_039028015.1). GTDB lineage: Bacteria > Planctomycetota > Planctomycetia > Pirellulales > Pirellulaceae > Rhodopirellula. The sequence goes on along the minus strand of JBCCJB010000251.1, from coordinate 5,220 downwards.
CACCAATGGTTTGGAAGTGTTTTGGAACGGAGAGAAGATCTCTGAAGTGCTAAGCGAAGATGCCGAATTCACGGACCATCAGGTTTCCGTGCGATCGGGCAGCGGTGATGGCACGGACCGGCTGACCTTCCGCGGCTTGGGCAACGAAGACAACGTGGGGATCAGCTTGGACAACATCCGCATGATCGCATCGGACAACCTGCTAGTGGACGGATCACTGGATAACGTCTCCGACACACCCGGCCAAGGTTGGACAATCGAGCAAGACGTAACTCTGGAAGACACCACTCTAGATGACGCCACGCTGATTGCCCAAGAAGACGTCCCACAGCCAAAGGAAGACTCCGCAATTGATGACGGCTTTCGATTTGAAAGGGAAGGGTTAGCCGAATTCTTGGGTCAGCTTGCCGATTCCAGCGGTGAGCAATCCATCAGCCGAACCTTTGAACTTTCGGGACGTTCGCGATTTGCGGTGGTTGAATTCGATTTGGTTCAGCCCACTTCATGGCTAAATCAAGGCGCACCGCTGGGATCTCAAGACGCGGTCAATGTCTTCATCAATGACTCGGAAGTCATCGCGTTCCAACCGGGTTCCAGCGTTAACGACTCCGACATAGCAGCGGGAACCGATTGGAACACGGGAGCGTCCGACGACATCCGGTACACGATCACACCGGACAGTCTTGATGGTTCCTACAAGGTGCGGCTCGAAATTCTCGATCCAGGTGAGGCCGTCAAATTCGGGTTGGGTTCCACGCTGGATCCGACTCTTACCGACGACGGATTCAATATCGACAACCTGTCCGTGTACGAAGCCGGCCTTTTCGAAACCACCTTGAATGCCAACGGAGCATTCCAGGTCGATGTCAACGAAACGAGCGATGTCGACGCTAGAGCTGAATTGCTGAGCGACAACAATCAGCGGGGTTTTGACAACGTCTTCGATTCAAACTCGATCGCGATTTCCCAAGAGGTCCCCGGAGTCGTCAACGGACAGGATTACAGCCTGACATTCGAAATCCCTGAAGCGGCTCGCAACAGCGGTGATGAATTGCAAGTGATCTGGAATGAGGAAGTCGTCGCGCATCTGCAACGACTCGATCCGCTGATGGACCGTGTTGAATTAAAGATTCGCGGCGGAAGCGGCGATGGCAGCAACACGCTGCGTTTCATTGGCACGGTCAAACAAGATCATTTTGGGATCGCGCTGGATCATGTCACACTGACTCAGGCCGTAAGCTAGAGGCTTCTAGACTCTTGTGTAGGTCGGTCACTCATGGCCGACTCGGGATTTTGAATCGACGGGGAAGAGTCCCCGTCCTACGTGACTTAATTAAATGCTTTAGCGGCTCATCGATCGTCACCGACTTTGATGGGCGGCGCGACGCAGGCGATCCATGATCGCAACGCCCAAGCCGGTCTCATCAACGGATTCAATGTCGATCGCATCGAACGGACCCGCATCGGCTCGTCGCAGTACCGCGTACAACCCTGCGGCGACTTCGCTCAGTTTGCCGCTCGAAGCAATCGTCCACACCGCGTCATAGCCTTCGGGAATTACCGGCGAGGGTAAGCAGCGAATTCGCAGCCACCGTGCTGCACCAGCAAACACCTCACTGGATTCGTGATCACCAAACGGTGGGCGCTTGATCGATCTTGGATCAACAATGCGCAGCGGCTTCCGTGGACTGTAGTGTTTTGCAAATTGGCCGGGTGTCACCGGTGTTTTACCAGTCTCAATACTTTTCTGGACAACGCTCACGACCTCACCCAGCTGCTTCTCAAGCGTGGCAACATCCAAGCCACCAGCACGTAAGATCATCGGTGAGGTGTGATCATCGCCCAGGGTCATAATCGTGGACTCGATCCCAACGGAACAAGGTCCACCGTCAATGACCCAGTCCACATGATCACCCAAGCCCTCAACAACATGGGCCGCCGTGGTGGGACTGACATAGTTGGAGACGTTAGCGCTGGGTGCAGCCACGGGGACTCCCGCCAGGGACAACACCATTTGAGCGACCCTGTGATCAGGGATTCTGACCGCGACGGTGTCCTGTCCCGCCGTAACGATCGCAGGAATGCGTTCATGCTTGGGCCCCACCAACGTGAGCGGACCTGGCCATAATTTTCCAGCACGCTCAAACCGCCGCTGCGTCATCGCATCCCATTGGTCCGTGAAACACGATCGCGCTGAAGCCATGTCGGCGACGTGAAGAATCAGCGGATTAGATTCAGGACGTCCTTTGGCAGCAAAAATACGAGCCGCCGCACGCTCATCATCACCCCGCGCTGCCAACCCATAAACCGTTTCCGTTGGCAGCCCCACAAGCAGCCCCTCCCGAATTGCTTCGGCAGCCTTTGCCACACCTTCGGCATCAGCAGCAAGGATTCGACACCGGGCGGACGATATCAGCGGATCCAAGCTGAACTTTCGTTGATGAGGAGATTTTCTCTAAAGTCCGAGACGGTGGCAGCTGGACGTGTGCTGCTCGTGCCGCATCGGACCCTAGTTTGATTGAACCCGCCTTTTGCGACCATCCTGTTATCGCATGATCGATTGTGCTGCCGGTAAGCCGTTGATGTGGACGGTCATCGTCTTTTTCGTCGCCGTCATAACGGCGGCCCCCACCGCGATCGCGCAAGATGCATCGCCGGAACCGACCAACGAAGACGTCGCGGTCCTGGGTCGTCGCCCGGCCTCGATTCCGAAGGCGGCACTCGACGGCCCGCAAGAGACGCCGAACGATCGACAACCGGCTGATTTCTTGCGCGGTGGGCCCGATGCTTGGACCAGCCCGGAAGGTCTAGCCGGCAGCATGCAAGTCATGCTGCTGTTAACCGTGCTTTCGCTGGCACCCGCGATCCTTTTGATGACGACCTGCTACGTCCGCATCATCATCGTGCTGGGCTTGCTTCGCCAGGCCATCGGTTTGCAGTCACTGCCGCCAAGTCAAATCATGACCAGTGTGGCGCTCTTTATGACGCTGTTCGTGATGATGCCGGTCTGGAATCAAGTGTATGACGATGCCATCGCTCCCTACACGGATCCTGACATCGCCATGTCATTGGAAGACGCCTACACCGCCGGCGCGATCCCCATTCGCACATTCATGGCGCAACAGATTGACATGACCGGCAACCATGATGACGTGCATTTGTTTTACACGTACATGGATCGTGAAGCGGAACCGCCAAGCAGCTTCGAGGAAGTTCCGCTGCGGGTCCTATTGCCCGCCTATATCCTCAGCGAACTCAAGACCGCGTTCTTGATGGGCTTTCAAATTTATCTGCCTTTCTTGATTGTCGATTTGGTCGTCGCGAGCGTCACGATTTCGATGGGCATGTTGATGTTGCCACCGGCCGTCATTTCGCTGCCATTCAAATTGCTGCTATTCGTGCTGGTCGATGGCTGGCGACTAGTGGTTGAAATGCTCATGAATAGTGTTCTTTGACATGATGGATCCCTCGTCAGCCGCCGTTGATTTGGTTCGCGACACCTTGATTGTCGCCGTCATCATCGCCACGCCGATTCTAGCCGTGGGCATGTTGGCCGGATTGGGCATCGGCTTGCTTCAAGCACTCACGCAGATCCAAGACCAAACGGTATCCTTCGTTCCCAAACTGCTCGCCATGGCCGCCGTCCTGGTTGTGTGTCTGCCGTGGCTGATGAGTCAGATGCTGGAATTCACTCGCGAGGTTTTCACAAACGCAGGCGGCTTGTGACGTTGCAACCGTGGATGGACTGGCTGACACAGCACATGGTGTTGGGATTACTGGTGTTGACCCGACTGGGCATGTTGCTGATGGCCATGCCCGCGATTGGCGTTGGTGTTCCCAAACGCGTGCGTGCGATCCTGGCCATCATGATGACCGCACTGCTGATGCCGTCGCTCGTCGACGCGGTCGGCCCAAACGATTTGCCACAGATCGATCATCTGGCCGACTTGGCACTCGCCATCATTCGTGAGGGTTTGATCGGCATGTTGATCGGCGCGACGCTGCAAATGGTGATCACTGGAATGCAATTAGCGGGCGAAGCCATCACCAGCACCGGCGGCATGCAGCTGGGTGACGCGATCGATCCGGCCACCCAAGCCAACATGCCTTCATTAGCTCGTTTGGTCGGCATGATGGTCACCGCGATCATGCTTGTGTCAGGCGGCCATCGGTTGGTGCTCACGCTGCTGATGGATAGCTTCAGTTTGGTGCCCGCAGGCAACGTCACGCTGGACGATTCGATGCTGCAGGTTGTGATTGATTCGATTAGCGGTGCGATGGCATCGGGCGTGCGGGTCTCGGCACCCGTGATTGCGGCCCTGTTGTTAAGCAATCTTGTCACCGGCCTGATCAGTCGCACGATGCCACAAATCAACGTTCTGGCAATCGGATTGAGTGTGAACTCACTTGCGATGCTGGTGGTCACGGCGCTGACCATTGGGTCGGCCGCATGGCTATTTCAAGATCAATTAACGGCGCAGGTTGATCGACTGATGACGTTATGGATCGAACCCGCCCATGTCTGATGCCGGTGGTGATAAGAAGCACGTTGCCACAGAGCGTAAGCGGCGTCAGGCACGCGAGCAGGGACAAGTTGCAAAAAGCCAAGACCTCACCAGCGCCGCCTTGTTGCTGGCCGGGATTGCAGCGCTCTACTATTTCGGCCAAACGGCCGCGACCGTCTTAGCCGAAGGCATTCAAGGCACATTCTCCGAACCTCTAGTCAATGACTACGACACACGCGACGCGACGCATCAACTCGCCCGTGTCGGCACACGTCTGGCGATGGCGACCCTGCCGATTTTGTGCCTGATGTTCATCGGAGCAATCGTGATCAATGTGGCCCAGGCTGGTTTGGTGCTGTCACCCGCCAAGCTCATGCCAAAATTGTCCAACGTCAGTCCCTTATCGGGTGCTAAGCGAATCGCTTCACTGCAGGGATTGATGAGGCTGCTATTTGGGCTCTTCAAAGTCAGCTTGATTGCGGGCATCGCCTTTCTCGCACTGCGTGGTCAACGGGATGCCGTGATGGGCCTCGCTGCGCTCTCCGTCCCCCAAATCGCGTCGAAAATGTTTTCGATGTTGGTCGGCGTGTGCCTTTGGATCGGATCAGGATTATTTGTGTTGGCACTCTTGGAATACGTTTTCCAGCGGTGGAAGACTGAGCAGGACATGATGATGACCGACCAAGAACTCCGCGAGGAACTGAAAGACACCGAT
>JBCCJB010000250.1:0-6503 GCA_039028015.1 Planctomycetota bacterium | reverse complement strand
TGAGTCAGCCCGTGGCTGTGACCGTGACACGTATCGTGATTGTGTGCGTCATGCTCGCAAAGATGAGCCTCACTGCGTGCGGTTTCGCCTTCCACGCGAAAATTCTGGCGGCTTTCATTGATCGAAATCGGCGGCGGAGCGTTGGCCATAATCTTTTTCAATGAACGGTGATGACCAAATCAATGCAGCTGCGGGGACGATCTGGCCGTAGTTTACCTAGGTGAGGGCGTTCTCACCGACCATTTTTTTCTCGTCAAGAGTCGCATTCAATGCTCGTCCAAGTTCACATCCGTGGTATGCAGTCGGCCTCTGAAATCCGATCGCTCGTACAAGATCAGATTGATCACGTCCTGTCAAAGTTCGAAGAACACGTCGGAACCGTGACCGTCAATGTTGAGGATATCAACGGGCCACGGGGAGGGATTGATAAGCACTGTCGCTGCGTTGTGAACTTCAAACGCCGCTCACCGCTCATTATTGAGGACCAGGATGATTCAGTTCGGCGATTAGTCGATCGAGTCTGCCAACGCGTTAGCCAGAATACGGCCAAGCGATTGGCCAGGAAACGCTAGCTGGCGTTTTGGGCAGGTTTGCCTAGCTGACCCGTCACTGCCTCGATTGGAATTGGTATGCCTCGAAGCGTGCCTTCGAGAACCAATTGTTGATCGACGGCACCTTGGAACCGCGCCACAATCATTCGACCACGGCGAGCCTTTTCCAGCCGAACCATCAAAATCAGCTTATCACCCGGAGTGACGACACCTCGAAATCGAACCTCGTCCACACCGCCGAAGCCGACCATCGCGGCACCCAGCAGATCATGCTTTTGGGTGTAGTAACTTGATAGTTGGGCAACGGCTTCCAACATCATCACGCCGGGCATCAGCGGCATACCGGGCATGTGTCCCCGCACCCAAAACTCGTCCTCGGTGATTTGCTTGTAAGCGGCACAAGCATGGCGATCCAGATCTTCGTAAAGGATCGCGGTTAACTGCTCCATCTCGTGGCGTTGTGGATTGAGAGCCCGGATCGCATCGATGTCGGCGATGGGGGCATCAAAATCCAGCAGCTGCGGATCGATGATGAAGTCAGCCCGGACCACAATCAGGTCTTGATTTTCTTACGCCGTGCTTTGCGGGCCTTGGCGTTGGCCGGCCGCCGACCGTGATTGGCTTTCTTTAATTTGCGATGCGGTTTTGCCACGATAGACTCGGCGTCGATGAATGAATGGGGACAAGCAAATGGAACGGGGGAGACTAACGTTCGCGATAAACAATACGACCCTTGGTCAGGTCGTAGGGTGAAAGCTCCACGCGGACCTTATCACCAGGAACGATGCGGATGAAGTGTTTCCGCATCCGACCTGCGACGTGTGCCATCACCTCGTTCCCAGTTTCCAGCTGAACGCGAAAGCGAGTGTTTGCAAGGGCCTGGGTAACGGTACCTTCGACCTCAAAAGCTTCTTCTTTCTTACTCAAAATCGAACCCGACTAGCGTTTGCTGAACTGGACACCACGACGGGCGCCACGCAAGCCTGGCTTTTTCCGCTCCTTCATTCGCGAATCCCGAGTCAGGAAACTACCCTCCCGCATCGGATCATGAAGCGATTCGTCATAACTGCACAAGGCACGTGCGAGCCCCATCCGTACGGCACCGGCCTGACCAGTCATACCTCCACCGGAGACCCGAACAAGCACATCGACTTTGCCAGTCAACTCAGCGGCGTCGAGTGTCTCGGTCACGGTGTAACGATGCTGATCATTCACAAAAAAAGCATTGAGCGTCTTGCCGTTGACGGTAATCTTGCCTTCGCCAGAACGCACGCGCACACGCGCGATGCTGCTCTTGCGACGCCCCGTACCGAGTGCGTCGCCGCTAATTTTGTCTTTTTTTACTGCAACCATCTGTGTTGGATGAAAGGGGGAGTGTCGGGGGATCGGGTGCCAAATGGTGTCTCAGGCGGAGACTTTCTTTCCTTTACGAACCAAGACCTCGGGTTGCTGTGCAGCATGAGGATGTTCGTCACCCGCGTAGATCTTCAACTTGTTGAGCATCGCGTTTGCGAGCTTGTTCTTGGGTAGCATTCGTCTAACCGCATGACGAATCAAATCTTCCGGCTTGCGATTGCGACGATCGCCGTAGCTCTCAAGTCGCAGTCCCGGGTAGCCGGTGTACCAGGTGTAGTGACGATCCCGCATCTTGTTCCCGGTCATCGCAACTTTTTCGGCATTGGTGACGATGACGAAGTCGCCGCAATCGACGTGTGGGGTGTACTCCGGGCGATGTTTGCCCATCAAAACGACAGCGATGTCGCTTGCCAAGCGTCCAAGCACCTCGTCGGAGGCATCCACAATATGCCATTGCTTTTCAATTTGGCCCGGTTTGGCCATTGTCGTTTTCTGTACTGCCACGTCGTCTCAATCTGTCGGAACGAGGGCACCCAATGGGCCCAAAATGTGCGGTGATCCAGCACGGGATCCCCAAATTAGAGCCGCGAATGGTACCCGACCCGAGCTGACATGGGCAAGGCCGTGCGTTTGAATTTCCGCCATTTATCAGGTGCTCGGGAATACCTGATGCTGTAGCGAGTTTTTGGACCCACGTGAAATCGATCACCTACGTTTGGCGACCCATGCCACAAAATCCCTGATTTGCGAGTGATCCAACAAACGCTCGATCGAGTTGTAATATCGCCCTAGCTCCTTTTCCCGCGGTACCACTCGATGAATGAACCGATGACAGTCACGGCAGATCGAAATCGTTCGGTGCATTTCTTCTCGGGAAAAGCGTTTTTTGAACCACTTGTTGCGGTGGCACCGTCGTGGAATCAAGTGGTGCTCAGTCGTTCCCGCTTTCAAGACGCGACCGCACAACTGGCACGGCTTGTGACCGCAATCGACTTTGACTGCGTCGTATCGCGCCACGACACTGGATTCGGCGGGACGTGATGCTTCCGCGCTGGCTGATTGATGCATTACGGACTCAAAGGCCGGTTAAATCTGATATCTAGCTAAATCTGATATCTCGCACGAAGACAGCGTCGATGGGCAGCTGCAAACGCGGCATGGGCCGGCCAGTCAGCCTGCTCACAATAATGCACCAGCTCATCGAGCAACGTGCCGTAAGCTGACATCGGTTCGGCGCCGACATCCCAACCCGCAGACCACGCAAGCGACGCTGCACTCGCGGGGTTCGTCGTCGCGATTTCGCTGGCGAGACGTCGAAGCTGATTGACCGTCACTCGCCGGGCTTCCGGCTGAAGATACCACTGCATGAGCTCGGCTAGTGATACGACATCGGCAATGCGATAAAGCGATCCTGATGCAGTCGCCGATGAACGTCCCGCTTCGTTTTTTCTGACACCAGTTTCTTCATTGCCGACGGAGCCGTCGAAGGCATGAGCAACACGCGGTCTGACTTCTCGCTGGTTTAAGTAATATGCAGCCCACTTGGCGGGTCGTTTCGATCCGGATGTCGCCCAGTGTGTTCGTAGTCGCACGCTTTGATCGGTGAAGACGCTGCACCGGAGAGCTTTTGAGAATGCCTCCACGGCCTGATCAATCTGTCCCTTCCGATGTTGAGCGTAGCCCAGAATCTCATGAGCCCACGCCAAGTCTGGATCCAGCGTTGTCACCGCTTCGGCATGCTCGGCAACCGCCTTCCAATCTTGGTGATCGGCCGACCAACTTTCGGCCGGAATACTGTGCTCTTCAAACTGACGAATAAGGGTTTCTGGAATCGCAGACAGATCAAACGTTTGCTGCATCAAATCGAACCAATCGAGCTCACACGCAGCCGCAAGCGTCGGCGTGATTGACTGTTGCAGCGGATTTGCGAGCGCTTCGATCACGCATTGGCAACGAACGGCGATCTCGGCAACATGCTCTCGAATTAGAACATCGGCACGGCCCAAGGCGTTGTCCTCAGCCATCACCGATGAATCGATGGCAAGCTGATCGGCCGCCCAACGCAGCCAAGTGTGCCGGGCCATTTGGTCACCTAAGTCGAACTGCCGCGGTCGCTCGGCAGGGTTGGCGTAACGTTGATCGGCGCTGGGCAGCTGGGGCAGGGCGGCATCAAACCAAATGGCTTCCGCTAATCGGTTACCCCACGGAATCCAATCACCTCCGCCGTGATACCAATGACAAACGTCGGTTGTGCCGTCGGCATCACGTAGTCGCAGACACAACCAGTCGCCGGCTCGATTGCGGATCAACGGCAAGAAGAACGGTGGCATGAGCGGCGGCCAAATCGACTCGGGGGCCGCATCCAAAAGTGCCTTTGGCGAAACCGCATCAAAGAATTCGCCCGGACCTTGCTCTCGCCACAATTCGCGATCGAACCACGATTTCAGGTCCGACGGCAACTGCAATCGATAACGCTCGGTCAGTCTGGCGGACCAATCCGATCCATCATCACCCATGTGGGTTCCGCCCAGAGCGGAAGCAGGGTCTGACGGAGGATTCGGCGCGCTCAACGGGCTTGAACTTCTCGAAGATGACGAGTGACAGAAAAGGCAGGCAGTGCAATCACAACCTGATTTGTCATGCCCGTACCGCGAAGCTTACGTGGTCAGGAACAATGGGAGCAAGGTTTATCAAAACTGAAAATAGACGAAGGGCCGGTATCCCGCCGGGCTGGCAATCAAAAGCAGCCAAATCAGGACCGTGGTCACAACAGGTGAAAACCACCGATCAGCCGGAAGACGCATCCAACGTCGACCGCCAGAAGCCCAAACAATGTGCTCGGCGAGCGCAACCATTAACAAACCAATCGTGACCGGCGGGTACCAAGCAATTGCGGGCAGACTCGAATCGCCGACCGTCCCAATAGCGCCCAAACCCAATATCGTCGAAAAAATCAGCCCCGCGGTTTCCATGTCAGGAGCACGAAACAGGACCCAGCCGATCAACACCACCATCATGGTCGCCAACCATCCGAGAAAACTGCGAAGCCGCGATCTTCGGGGCTGGCTCGTTTTGCCGTCGGCCACAACCGCGGGAACCGATTTCATCATGTGAAAAGCAACGAGCGCCATTCCATGCCAACAACCCCACACGACAAACGGCATGGCCGCACCGTGCCAAAGACCTCCCAGACCCATCGTGGTCATGAGATTTCGACGGGTCGTCCATCCACCACAGCGAGATCCGCCCAGTGGAACAAACACGTAATCGCGAAGCCACCGCGACAACGTGATGTGCCACCGTCGCCAAAAATCGCGAATCGACGTCGCGCAATACGGATGCCGGAAATTGACCGGGAAGCGATAGCCGAGGATCTTCGCCACCCCGATCGCGATATCGGTGTAGCCGGAAAAGTCATAGTAGATCTGGGCCGCGAAAGCGATCACAGCGAGTATCACAGTGCCAGGCGTGTACAAGTCCGGTCCCGCGAAGACCACATCGACCGTATCGGCAAGCCAATCCGCCACCAGGATTTTCTTGACCAGACCTCGCAAGACCTGCTGCAACCCCGCGTAGAAGCGACGACCATTCCAGGTGGGCACCTGCTCTAGCTGAGGCAAAAACTGAGCGGCTCGTACAATCGGGCCGGCAACCAATTGCGGAAAGAATGCCACGTAGAGAGCAAACTTGGTCACAGAGCGACAGGCTGCTAGTTTGCCGCGATAAACGTCGACGGTGTAAGAAAGCGTTTGAAACGTGAAGAACGAAACGCCCACCGGCAAAATGATCTGCCAGGCGGGTCCTAACGAAGGTTCGTCAACAAACCCAGTTCGAAAAAGAAAATCAGCGAAGGTGTCGCGAAAAAAATTGGCGTATTTGAAGAAACCAAGCACGCTCAAATTTGAAACGATGCTGCAAAGCAGCCAACCGCGTCGATATCGCTGGTTATTGCTCGATTCAATGCATAGGGCCAACCGATAATCGACGGCCGTCGAGAGCATGAGGAGACCACAAAATCGCCAATCCCAGTGGGCGTAAAAATAGTAGCTCGCCGATAGCAACCAGAGATGCCTCGGTCGCGGCGTTCGAAACAGCCATGTTCCGGCAACCACAACAAACAGAAAGATCGCGAATTCAGCCTGAGCAAAATTCACGACGCGATCACTCGAGCGCAGCTATTTGTTGTGAGATGATCTCCGCGATCACGCGATTGCCAACTTTATTGAGATGTCCCGATCCGGGTCGACCGTGCTGAAAACCGTGTGGCGTGAAAGGCTGTGACGTGGAAACACTTTTACGAAACGCATCCACCAAGTCCGGTATGACGTTCATCGCAGTAATGCCACGCGAATCGCTAGCCCGCGCGATGTCACGCCACGCCGACGCATCGGGTAGATCAAGTTCGATGCGATTCCCCATTACCATCGGTCGCACCGGAGCATAAAAAAGCATGACGGGCGGTGTACGAACTCGGCGACGTCGAGCCCGGCCGGGCGGTGGTGTTCGACGGCCCGGCCAACGCGAAGCTCTCGCCCGGCGCCGACCCCGACCTCACGCCGCGACGCTGGAAGGAAGAAGGCTGGCTCGGCGTGCGCG
>JBCCJB010000249.1:0-6513 GCA_039028015.1 Planctomycetota bacterium | reverse complement strand
TTGCCATTGCCGATCGCTGAGGCTGCTGGGATACTCCGTGCTCGGCATCGCTGTGATTCCATTCCGTGGAAGTTAGTAGGTCCACCGGAATCATAGCGATTGCCGTTTCTCTCACTCAATTCGCGTTTTCAAACAGTCTCTGAGTGTACGGGCATCATGCCCAAAAAATCACATTCAACGACGCCAAATCAATACCGACTTAGCACCAATGGCGAAAGACGTATTGTGCTTGGCTTGAGGATGATGATCACGTCGACGCTCTGGACGCCGCTGCCCGGCACGACATCGGTTGCAGAGGAAAAGCAAGCGTTGCCGTCGCCCGTGACGAAACTAATTGGTGATCCTGCTTTAAACGGATCTGCCCGCGGCATCGTCTACTGCGGTGGCCACGCTGCTGAGGGCAAACGCTCCTGTGCTGCTCGACGCAAGATCGACTACGAAACAGCTTTCAAGTGATTGTTCGCTTGAAAAGATCGTCGGCTTAGTGGAACGTCATGCGTATCGATTGGCGACCTTTCGACGGCTTATTCCGCTGATGGGAAACACGGTGGTGACTATCAAAGTCCGCGAGGGCATCCAAACAATCAACAGCAGTGTCAACTACGGCGACGACTGTGCCCGAATTACTACAGCGAGTGAAAGATTCAAACGCCGATACGCGGCAATGACCGTGGCAAGTTGCGATTTCATGTGTCGTCTGATTTCCTGTTTGGCACCGTAGCGTCGCGAGCACGAACACATTGATTGGCTTTTAACGCCGAACAACGCTTTCGACGACAACGCCATGCAATACCAAGAAAAACGATAACACCAAACGAACTCGGTTCCGGGATGGCCACAAGCGTGCGAAAGCCGAGATCGCGTGGGCTGTTATTAGATAAGAACCCATCGGCGAGCCCGAGTGAGAAACTGGTTCCACCGTCGTAAACGTTCACTTCAGAATCCCAAACGAAGTACGAACCTATGGTGGACGGCGACGACAGTTCGATCGCCAACACATCTCCCGGACTCACGGTGATGCCGAGCCCAGAGAAGTCGAACGCCGTATACGTCGCTCCGGTGAAACCGTCGAAAGCTGGGACGCTGGCAACGGACAGACTCGTGCTGCCAAGGTTGCTGGTAAAGTCAGGGACGCCGCCGACGGTTTCGAGGATTGAGACGGATAACGCCGCGTTGGGGAGGTCACCGGGAAAGATCGGTTCGCTTTGTCGAACCTGCAGTTCGACACGATCGAGTATCCCTCCGATACCAACCGTGAAGGTTTGAAAAACCGATTGAAATTCATCAATTAATGGCCCGCCCAACTCGCCGAATGGATTCGGTGCATTGACCGCATCTACCGCGACATCCGTGACGATGGTCGCCGACGCGGGAGCACTGAAAGTGGTCACCAGGCCGCAAACCAACGAAGTCGACATCACCATATTCTTAAGGGTGTTCATAATTCATCGTTTGGCTGTTGCATTGCCGGTGTCCATGCATCGCGTGAATTTTCGGAGCCGTTCCAACCCTTTAAATGTAGTGAATCGATGCAAATCATTCAGCAAATTCCAAAGGTTTTTTGCTCGCAATGAAATCGACTCGAAGTTGTCAGGTTATGGCTCGGCGACAAGGCGGCCCAATCAATACTGGTTCCACCCTCAACATGCCCGCAACAAGGCAGCTAACGTCGATCCAAACGAGCTGCGATCAGAATGACCACGCGTCACGGACTCAATTTGCGGCAGTTTTAGGGGCAATTTGATGGCGCTTCTTGCTGATCAATTTGCGAAATTTCAATCGCGTATCATGCTGACTGGTCCGGGACGTCTTCGAAGTAAGCCATGCGAACACGCTGATGAATGATGATGTGAGCCGCCAGCCAATCGCGGATGAAGATGATCAAACGTTGATCGGCAAATCAGAATCGTCCTCGGATAACGACTCCGATACGAACCACACCATCAATCGCGATGATGATGGGATTGATCCTGATGCCACGCTGAACCCGTTTGCCACGCTTCAATTTGACTCAAGCCGCGGTCAACTCTTTGAGCACACGCCTGATCGTGTCACCGATGATCAAACCATCGATCCGGTTGTCGCAAACGCTGTGGATTCGCCGATTGCGGATGTCGCGTCGGATACGAGTCGTCAAAGCGGTACTGCAGAGAACCGGCCCGATCGATTTTTGAAAGGCCGATCACATGCGAGGGGCGGTCTTGGCGAAGTCTTTGTCGCCTTGGACGCGGAACTCAACCGACAGGTCGCACTCAAACAAATCCAGCAGCAATTCGCGACCGATGAGTTCTCGCGAAGTCGTTTTTTGTTTGAAGCGGAAATCACGGGTCGCCTCGAGCATCCCGGTGTTGTGCCTGTTTATGGCATGGGAATGGATGCCATGGGTGATCCCTACTACGCGATGCGTTTTATCGAGGGCATGAGTCTGGATCGCGCCATTCGCAATGCTCATCGTAAAGCGTCGAGCGACCCATCCTCGTTAAGCGGATCAAGACTCTCACGTCAAACCCAAGACAGCGATCTGGACCTGCGACGTCTGCTCAATCGATTCATGGATGTTTGTCAGACAATCGGTTTTGCCCACAGCCGAGATGTGATTCATCGTGATATCAAACCCGACAACATCATGTTGGGGCACTACGGTGAAACCCTCGTGGTCGACTGGGGGCTGGCACGGAAGCTTGAGCAGGCAGAACGATCAAAGGAACAAACCAAAACGAAACGCTCTCAAAAACTGATCGAAGGCACGCCGGCATTCATGAGTCCTGAGCAAGCGGCGGGGAATCTCGATTGCTTAACGCCCGCATCGGATATTTATTCCTTAGGAGCCACGCTTTATTGCATCCTCACTGGTCATCCCGCGGTCACAACGATTCGTCGTGATGGTCGTAGGCTTAGTGTGCATGAAGTTCTGAAGATCGTCCGCCAGGGTGAGGTGCCATCGCCACGAATTGCCGATCCGACGATTCCAAAGTCGCTCGCGGCGATTTGCACGCGAGCCATGGCCAAACAACCGGCCGATCGCTACCAGACGGCCCAAGAATTGGCCACCGAGGTCGAGCGTTGGATGGCCGATGAGCCCGTCGATGCGTACGAAGAGTCATGGCTGGAACGATCGCGTCGCTGGGTTAAGCGACATCAGACGTTGGCCGCGTCATTGTTAGCAATCGTGATGCTGTCCGTAATTGGATTGACCGTTTTCTCGGTCGTCTTACGTGGCAAGAACACTCAGTTGGGAAATCTTGCACACTCGCTAAGCATCAAGAACGAACAGCTCGATCAGCGGAGTCAGGAATTGGAACGTATCAACGACGCGTTGAGCATCTCTCGAAATCGGGCTGATCGAAAGGCTGCCATCGCCACAGCGGTGACAGAATTCCTCAACAAAGATGTGCTTGCTCAAGCCTCGCCACTGGCCCAGCCGGAACCCGACTTGAAGGTGCGGACCGTTTTTCGACGTGCCACTGATGCGCTGGATGTTCGCTTTGAAACGCAACCTGCCGTCAAAGCCGAACTGTTGCACACCGTTGGCGTCGCCTTTCAATATCTGGATCAACTCGAAGAGGCCGAAGCAAGTTTGCGAGAATCACTATCGCTTCGAAGTGATCAATTAGGTGCCGACGATTCAAATACGAAACGAACAAAGCTGGAGTTGGCCTCGGTCTTAATCGCACAAGGAAAACAGAATGAAATCCCCAACCTATTGAGTTCCGAATTCGATCGAATTGAAACTCGCGAGGTTATCACACAAGCGGATGACTCGAGTGATGAGCAACGATTACTGCTCTCTGTGCTCAGCGATTATCACTCGACACTTGAACAATGGCAGAAAGCGGAGCAATTTCAGCGGCAATTGATCAATCACTGTCAGCGACACCTGGGTGCCAATCATTGGTCGACACTCGAAGCTCAAACATCGCTTGTTGCGATTCTCGAAAATACGGGTCGGTTTACCGCTGCGCTTGATCTGGCACGCGATGTTTCGCAACGAAGTCGTGATCACCTGGGATCCGACCATGTCATTTCTCTCGCTGCGGAACTCTCACTCGCTCAACGCTTATTCTATAGCCAACAAACCGATGAAGCGTTTGGGATCTACGATCGCGTCCTTGACGCCTGCCAGCGTAACCTCGGCGATGAGCATGCCTACACGCTTTATGTTCGCAACGATTTGGCCATGCTGCAAAGCAGTGCCGGCAACAACGTACGTGCTGTCGAGACGCTGCGTGCCATCTATCAATTGACGATTGAGAAGGTCGGCCCCAATCATCCCGACAGCCTTAACGGGGCACTCAACCTAGCCGCGGTCATGCTGGAAATCGATGCAAGCGAAGAAGCCGCATCGTTGATTCGAGATGCCCTTCGGCGCTGTCGTCAAACGCTCGGCGACGATCATAGCCTGACGGGTTACGCCCGGACTTGCTTGGCGGACTACCACTTTCGTAATGATGAATTCGATCAGGCGAGCGAGTTGATTGAGCAAACAGTCGCTGGTGATTTCAACGAAAAAGTCGCGGAGCGAAAAACACGACTGACACCACTGTTATTTGATGCGTATCTGCTAGCGATTGAACTTGCGATCGAGAAGCAGAACTATGAAGACGCAATTGAACGATCGACCGACGTCTTAAACGCATTTTCAACGCGCGGCATGATATCGAGCGGATGGGCGTCGTTTGCCTTTGGTCAACTGGCGATCGCCACCGTCGCCAGCGATGACATCAATGCGGCACGACAGAAGCTCGATGAACTGGTTCAACAAAATTCGCTGGGCCAACGTCAGCAACTGCGTTTTCGACTCGGTCTTATCGATGCTCTGCAGCAATTTGAAAGATATGACACAGCGGATTTGGAGTTGGACCAAGCGTTCAGCACGCTGAGTGAGCTGGCGATTGAATCCGAAGAGGACTGTTTTCTGGTTGCGTGGGCCGCCGACGTGTTTGGTTATTCCGACCGAATGATTGAGTCATTGGAGTTGTATCGACAAGCCATTGATGGCATGGCTGCCCGTTGGGAACCAACTCATGCAAGCCTCGTCACGACGATGGAAAGTTATGCCTGGCAGTTGCAATGGAACGATGAAATTGCGGAGGCCGCCGAGGTCATGCAGGATGTTGTCGATCGGCGAATCACTTCGATTGGAATAGACCGTAGCGATACCCAAAACGCGATCGCATTTCTTGGCGACTTATTGCACAGGGACGGGCAGTGGGCGCAAGCGGCCGAGCAGTTTGATCGCATCGAATCGGTTGATCGTCTCAGTGATTATGACACCGATGGTCAAACCGATTTGCTGCTGAGCATGGCAGAAACCTACCGTGAGGTCGAACGATTTGACCAATCGGTGACGCATTACATGACTGTCGTCGACCGTCGTCGCACAGCAATTGGAAAACACCACGAGGACACGCTCTACACGCAGCACCAATTGGCGTACACGTTTGAACGAGCGGGACAACCCGACGAAGCCATCCAGACATATCGTGAGGTTATTCAAGGGCGTCGTGCGGCACTCGGTAATGCCCATTCATCCACGATGTTGTCGACGGGTAATTTGCTTTGGATCTTGCTTGCTCAAGAGCGACAATCCGATGCCATGCAGCTAATTGATGAGGTGACAAATGTGCTCGACGAGATGGATGAAAAGACTCGGCATGACATCCAGCGAACTATCGGGGACGTTTCCCGAGAGTTTGGCGAACTTGAACAATCACGCAATGCTTACCAGGACGTCGTGCGACTAACGGATGCTGTCATGGGGCCAACTCACGCTCAATCGTGGCTGGCGCGTCATCAATTGGCGTACGTGCACAGCTTGCTCGATGAGCACCAGCCAGCGATTGACTTATATCAGCAAGTCGTTGCAGGTCGGTCATCAACCTTTGGTGACACACACCAATACACGCGACTATCACTGAAGAACCTCGCTGAGGTTTACATCGATGCCGGTCAACTGGATAAGGCGATTGAGTCCTACACTGACTTGCTGTCGCGTGCTGAACGGGTGTCGGGACCAAATCATCAACTGACAATCGACCCGCGAGATCATCTGGCAAATTTGCACTACGAGATCAGCGACTATCAACAAGCGATTGATTTGCTTCGACAGAACCTTGACATCGTTGACGGTCTCATTGAGACAGCCGAAAAAAACGAGCGTATCAAATCGTCTGCCGCGTTTCGCAAACTGCTTGCGGCCAAGGCCAATGTCCAAGTGATCATGGCCGATGCGGCAGCGCATATGAAACGTTGGGACATGGCCATGGACGTTGGAAAGCAGGCCCTCGAAACGCTGATTGCTTATCAGCCGAACAGTTGGACTCGTTACCGCGCGATGAGCGTCATGGGAGAGGTTCACGTTCGGCGTGACGCGATCCAGCGAGGTCGCGATCTGCTCCAGCAAGCATTCCAGGGTTTGAGTGAAGCGACCAACGAAATGACGACCAAACAAAGTCAACGATTGCGGTCAGAATGTGCGGAGCGGCTCGCTGGAGCGTTTGAAGAGGGAACCGA
>JBCCJB010000248.1:0-6526 GCA_039028015.1 Planctomycetota bacterium | reverse complement strand
GCCGTCACCACGGCCGCGGTTGGAACCAAACCGGAATCGCCAATCGGCTCACCGCTCGAACCGGTGCCGGAGGTATCTCTTGCGTTCAGCTCGTTGATGACTCGCAAGGCATCCAAGGCCGAAATGCGATTGTTTCCATCGGTATCCAGGAAGAACGATGGGTTGAGGATTTGTCCCGTCGTCGGATTCCGATCTCCAATGCGATCTTCACCCGTGACATCCAAATCCGATTGCGGCGGAATTTCGAGTCCGGATGACAAAATCGCGTCGTATCGATTGAGGTGGTTGATAATCAACAATGCGTCCAGAGCTGACACCTCGCCGTTGCCGTTCACATCATTATTGCGAGCCGGGTTTTGCAGACGACTTGCGACGACGTTGAGACTGACGAGTGCGGGATTGCTGCGACGTCCTTCACTGTCGGCGACCGTGTACTCAAAGGAGTCCACACCAACGAATTCATCCGACGGCTCGTAAGTGATGGTTCCATCATCGACCGAGATTGCCGTTCCAAATCGTGGTAGTCGCGTGATCTCAATGCTGCCCCGATCAATCGTTTCGATACCATCCGCATCGGTATCGTTTATCAACACATCGATGTTGATTGGCTGATTGCGGAACAACGTGAGAGCATCATCGCCCGCCGCAGGCGCGGCATTGGGACTGATCGTGACGCGACCCTCTTCGCTGATGCCATCCAACGTTCCATTGGAATCGGTGTCATAACGCACGCGATACGTAAAGAAGTCTTCTCCGTCGACCGTGGTTAGTGGCGTATAAACCAAATTACCTTCCGCGTTGCGAACGACGCTGCCAAAGGTGGGTTCACTGGTGATCTCCAAAACTCGGGGATCAAGCTTATCGATGACTTGGTCGACACCATCATCGTTGGCCAACACGTCAATCTCAGTCGAACCTGTTGGATTCAATGTCGGTGAATCATCCACAACACGCGGAGCATCGTTGACACCACTCACGCTCAGCGTGACCTGCGTTGTGTTGCTCAAACGAGGCGGATCAAACAGCGAACCAGCCAGATCGGTGATCTGATATTGGAAGGAGTCTTCAATATCGGGCGAATCAACGCGACGTGATTGCAGTTCGGGAGAACCCGTCGGATCGTATGTCATCGTTCGCGCGATGGGGTCCCATGTGACCAGGGCTCCACGGCGAGAGGCAAACGTGACTGGTTCTCCATCACCATCACCGGGGATAGAGATGAAGAGTTGATCCGGGTTCTGATCGGCCAGGTCAACATCGCCATCGGGCTTTCCATCCGCATTGGCGTCAACACGCTCGTTGGCCAGCAATTCCGCCTCGGTGAAAACGATGATATCGTCTTCGTTCGTCGATCGACTTTCGCCAATCGCGGTCGGCGTGTCGTTGACCGGCTGAATCACAATTTGCAAATCAACCGGTGCACTGCTGGCACCCTCGGTATCTGTCGCCGTTACCTGCAACCGCGCGATTCCGTTGGCATCATCCGCGGTGGTGAATGTGAGAATCCCATTGGCGTCAATCTCAGGTCGCCCGGTCGTGGTGAACAAGGCGAGGTCAGATGCCGCGACCGGCTGAACGCTGAATGTCAACGTTTGACCATCAGCCACCTCGTCGGCCGGACCCGGTACGCGTGGATTAGCCCACAACTGCGAGACAGGCCCGCTGTCTTCGAGGATCCGAACGGTATCGCCCGGCGTGAAGGTTGGAGCATCGTTGACGGGATCGACGGAGATCGTAAAGACCCGAACATCGCTTTCGTTATCGTCGCCATTGCCCAAATCCGACGGACCACCATCGATCAGCTGGGCGGTGAAAACTGCGGCGCGACTGTAGGCATCGCCGACGACGTTATCCGGTCGAGTATTGATGTCGCTTCGCAATTGATAATTCAGTGACGCGGTGCCGTCATCGGCGATCGATGCCGTCACGTCCCCAACAAACAAATCATCACCGCCGATCTGAACGATCTCAAACCGCAGCGATTGAGGCTGTCCATTGGCGGCATTGGTACCCTGATTTTCATCATCAGCGTTGGGCGGTCCCGCTTGAACATTGGTTGCCCAACTGGCGATCGAGATCACGCCTGGTCCATTGCCCTGATCTTCATCTTCCAGCGTCGTCACCGTCGGACCAATGCTGAACTGCGGTGCGTCGTTGACAGGCAAGACATTGAATGTGACTTCGCCAGTCGTGGTCTGAGCATCATCGAACGGACCACCATTGGGGCCCGTCGAAATCGTAATGCCGTTGTCGGTGACCACGTAATTGAAGTTATCGGGACCAACATAGTTGGCTCTTGGCCGGTAACGGAATCGCGTGATCTGTGTCAAATCAGTTCCCGCGTTGATCACGATTTCATTTCCAGCGTTATCAAGTGCGGTTAGCGTCCCGCCCTGAGCGGTTGTCTCCGGGATTGGTCCGGTCAGCGAAATCGTTTGCCCGCCACCGACACCCGGGGTTGCTTCATTGTTGGGTCCGACTTCGAAGACGTCCAACATTCCTGTCGTCGATCCATCACCTTCAACAAGGATATCGACTGATCCGTCTTCATTGAGCGTGAAATCGAGTGCTGGCGATGCCGGATCAATGACCGGTCGATCGTTAACGGGTTGAACATCAATGGTGAGCGTCACGGGAATGCTGGATCGCAAATCCCCGCGAGTGCTGTTTTCACCAAAGTCGTTACCCGGAAGAATCTCAGTGAGCACGACTTCAAACTCAAACGTTCCGAATACATCGGGGGCGGGCTGAAAAGTCAGACGCCCCGATGGTGTGATATCGAGCGTGTCAAAGAATGGACGGAAGTTGTCTTCATCCGCGGCTTCGAAGCTCAAACTTCGGATCGTGAATTCCAAATCATTTGCAGTTACCGGATCCAGTTCATCGAAAGCCGATTCGGATGGGCCTGGGAAGATGCCCAGGGCAAACGAGTTGTCGACCTGAAGATCCCCGTCCTCTTCGACTCCGTATCGGAGCGAGTCCGACGGCAGACGTGTTTGGAACACTGGGCGGTCGTTAACCGGTTGCAGGTTAAGGATAACCCGCGATGTCGATGATTTTGGATCATCAATGAAGATCGGCGGATTGCCCAGCTGGAACGACTCGCCACCCGCAGCGGTGTTGCGGTCCACGACGGTGAATTCGAACGAATCAAACTGAATGTCGCCAGGGAAATCGTTGTTGAAATCGACCGGGGGCGTGTAGAAGTACCCAATCACCACATCGTTGTTGGTTCCACCAAATGCCGGCCGCAACGTGCCACCTTGGTCAGTTACCAATGTGGGAAGCACGACATCAAGCGCTTGAGGCCCGCCGGTCTGCAGACCGCCCGGTGTGGTTGGGCCAACAAGTTCGTTGTCGGGTCCGACCGTGTAGACATCCAACAACCCAATTCGCTGGTACGGTCCAAACTGCGGAGCGTCGACCTGACGAAGAGGAATGAAATAGTCACCCGTCGTAACTGGATTGGCAGGATCACCCGTTGGCTGCGTGTTGTCCTCACGCAGGTTGTACTGAATCGTGGTGCGATCCAGCTCACCATCACCTGTCGAATCTTCACCCGTCAAAACGCGATAGGCTTCATCGGCAGTTGCAAACGGATCGTCGCCCGCCACGACGGGAGTGCCATCGGCAATCGCCGGGTTCACACGTGGAGCGTCATTGACGGGTAGCACGTTGATGGTGAACGTCGTCCGTTGTTCGGGACCGTTTTCATTGCCGAACTCATCGACGCCCACACCAATCAAGACAAACGTGGCTTGTCCATACTGGTCTTCGGCTGGTCGGATCTGAAGATCCCCGGTGTTGTCACCCGGTGTGTAAATCACTTCAGGCAACGCCGCCATGATGCCATCGGGATCATTGACGTCGGCGGGCAAGTCACTGATTCGGAAGTCCACCAACTGGCCTTGCTCATCGGTTGCCGACAGTGGACCGCCAAAGATGTTCGAAACGAACCCGCTTTCGACGACAACAACGCCCGTACCATCGACCTCCAGAATATTGACGTTTCCGGCACCGGTCAGGTCAAAAATAGGTGCGTCATTTTGAGGTGCAACGGTGATGGTCAGTGTCGCTTCGTTGCTTCGCAATCCATCTCGTGATGTCGCAGGCTCAAACGTGCCATCAGGATTACGACCGTCGTCGATAATTGTATATCGCACAATTCGACGTGGTTCGAATGGCAGCACCTCGTTGTAGTCCGATGCGGGCGTGAAGGTGATTTGATCAAAAACGCGGACGGTTTCGCCTTCGATTTCAATTTCGCCAATGCGGAAACTGAATCGTTCTGGCGTGGTGCCGGCAACTGGATTGGGATCGACACGGTCAACCACATCACCAACAGCCAATCCGACCACATCCGCGTCGGTGATATCAACGCTGCCAAATTGGGTGTCGAACCGAACAACACGAAGCGATTGAATATCTTCATTGATCGGCGTCGGCACCCGCGGATCCGTGGGGCCGGGCACGGCGGCCAATTCGCCAACGCGAACTTCGGCATTGGATTGAATCGTGACCAATGAACGCCCCGCGGGGATGGTCTGATCGTCGGTGTCAGCATTCGCACCCACGCCAATGCTACGGAGTGCCAATTCCAGTTTCGAAGCAATCAGATTACTGGTATCCGACGTGGTGAAGACCACCACCGCATCAACGTCGTCAGCAACAACGCCTGTGGTGTTGAACTCAATGATGCGCGACGACCCGTCGCCGGTTAGCTGCAAGCGTTCACCGTTGAGCAGCAAATCGCCGCCCGGGACAATCAAATCGATTCCTTGAGTGTCGATGTTCGACGCGGTAATGTTCGTTGCAATCGAAACCAAGTCACGCAGCAAGATGCCGTCAGTCACGACTTCGACACCGATGCCAACATTCCGCAACGCGGTTGCCAAGTCAGCTAACAGCACATCGAGTGTAGCGGTGGGGTCAAATTGAACCACGATGTCGGTGCCCGCCGACAGTGTTCCAGTCGTATTGAGCTCAACCGTGGTCGACTCACCTGTTGAGTCGGTCAACGTGAATGTTTCTCCGTCGAGCACCGCATCAATCGTCGGAAACGTCAACTGTCCACCGCTCACGGTTAGTGTTGACGGCGTTCCCAGAGCAATCCCTGAGGCAGGGACGTCAATCACATTGACCATCCACTCAGTAAACGTCAGCGCTGTTGCTGACACGCCAGCCGTGTTGAGTAGGGACTCCAAGCTGGTTGCGATGTCGATCGGCATATCGCCGACGTCAAAGATCAGCGGCAATTCGCCATCGGGAACAGCCACTGACCCATCGGTCTGAAAATTGACGATCACGGGATCGGCAGCGCCAGGCAAGCTAATGACAAGTCGATCACCCGCGTCCAATGCCGTGCCATCGGGAATGATCACGTCATCGCCGTCGATCGTGAAGTTTGGCGAACCGACAAGCGTGGTGTTGGTCACCATTTCGATTCCCGAAAGACGCACGCGGACTTCCGTGTTCGTCGTCGTTTCAGCCGAGCCACCAAAACCGTTTGCTCGCAGGGCAATGGCAAGATTCTCCGCAATCGTCTGCGATGAATCCGCGGGAGTGAATGCCACCGCGATGGCATCAGGAACGACCGTCGAACCGGTGGACGTCATCACAAACGTCACATCGTTGCCAAGGGCATCCGTCAGCGTGATTGTCTCACCGTCGATCAAAACTTCGCCACGCGGCAGCGTGATCGACTGGGTCACATTATTGAATCGAATTTGACTACTCAAATTCACCGACGAGACCGCCGTGACATTCTCGAAGTTGACCGAAGGTCCGTTTGCGGTTCCGCCAAAGCCAAGAGACCGGAGCGTGCTTTGTAGTCGTGACGCCAAGATGTCGCCTGATTCACCGGCAACAAACGGGATCACCAAGTCGGTTCCCGTCGAAGTCTCACCTAGCGAGTTGAACTCCACCACAATGCGACGGCCATTGCTGGCGGTCAGAATCAGCGTCTCACCCTCGATAATCTGATCGGCGTCGGGCAATGTGATTTGCGTGACTGAAGCGGCAATCGCCGAAGGAGGCGATGTATCGGGCGTGCCGGACAGCAATTGCGTTGCCGTAATCGTGATCGCGGTATCCTCGTCCGTTCGTGCGGCGCGATCGTACGCGGTGGGAGCGTCGTTGACCGGATCAACGGTGACGGTAACCGTCGCGGTGGCGGTCCGTGGCGCGTCAACGACCGTGCCCGTCACCGCTGGATCGTCGATATCACTCGCATCAATATCCGTTGATTCATCGACGCCGGTGTCTGTTACCGTGTAGACAAACTCAATGTCACCAAAGATGTCCGTTGCTGGTGTGAACGTGATATCGCCCGAGGTGGGATCAATGAACACCGTGCCTTGATTGGGATCGACCATAGCCACGGCGGTCACAGTCAACGTGTCCGTCGTTGAAGCCAATTCATCGAGTGCATCTTCTGGTCCCAACTCATCATTTGCGGTCAGGTCGGATGCCAGAATAACAACCGAAGTGTCTTCATCAGTCGTGGCTGTGTCATCAACGGCAATCG
>JBCCJB010000247.1:0-6542 GCA_039028015.1 Planctomycetota bacterium | reverse complement strand
TGCTGGTCGGTGGCACGAAAGGAAAACGTTTTTGTCTTCCCAACAGCCGCGTGATGATGCACCAGCCAATGGGTGGCGTGCAGGGCCAAGTCAGCGATATCGAAATTCAAGCCGCTGAAATGTTCCGCTATCGCGATCGACTCAATCACATCATCGCGGAACACTGCGGCAAGTCGGTTGAAGAAATTGCCAAGGACACCGACCGAGACTTTTTCCTTTCCGCTGACCAAGCCATTGAATACGGGCTCGTCGACGATCTGCTGCAAAAGCCGCCGAGCGATCAAGACGACGATGACGATGATGATTGATCGTGAATGGATCGGACCCAGCTTCAAACCAACTCCAGCACATTCTCGTCTCAACCTTTAAGAGCAATCGATAATCAATCATGCCGGTAATTCCTTACGTCGTTGAATCCAACGGACGCGAAGAACGCACTTACGACATCTACAGTCGACTGCTGAAAGATCGCATTATCTTTCTGGGCCAACAGGTCGACGATCAGATCAGCAACGCGCTCGTCGCACAGATGCTGTTCTTGCAAGCCGATGATCCCAAAGCGGACATCCACATGTACATCAACTCGCCTGGTGGAAGCATCACCGCTGGCATGGCGATTTACGACACAATGCAGTTTGTCTCGTGCGATGTGGCGACGTACTGCATCGGGCAAGCCGCATCGATGGGTGCCGTGTTATTGACGGCCGGCGCGAAAGGGAAACGTTACGCGCTGCCCAATGCCCGAATCATGATCCATCAACCGCTTGCCGGTATGCAGGGCACGGCGCGTGAGGTCGAGATTCACGTTGCCGAGTTACGCCGCATCAAACAGCGGATGAACGAAATCATGATCGAACACACCGGTCATTCGCTCGAGAAAATCGAAGAGGATACCGATCGAGATCGTTTCATGTCCGCCGAGGAAGCGATGGATTACCAGCTGATCGATCGCGTCGTTCGCAGCATCGAAGAGAAATAACGCTACTGACGCGGGTGCAATCAAACGGCCACGCAATCGATTATGCCAGCCGGCCATCGGCCCAATTTGCCGTCAGCCCAGCAAATCGATGAAGGGCAGCCCAGCAGACTACCGCGGGCGTTCTTGACTCAGAAAATCATTCACGCCGGCGACCCGGCTCTCCGGAGCCGGAGCTGCGGCGGGTGGTGGCGTGAAGAGCGAGCGGAAAAAACCCGGCGACGAATTCGGCTTGGGTGTCGTTGAGTTGCCTGCACCGCCGGTCAACAGATTCATCGGGTTGTAGCGAGCCGGATTGAATAGCTCTTTCGTTCGCTGCCATGACTTCGAAGCGGTCGTTTTGACATCAGTCACCAGGCTGCTTTTGCGCTCGACGATTCGATTCTGATCGTCCTGTGGGACCAAGAAATTGGGCAGCCGAAACGACGGCTTGGGCATCTTCCAGTTCGCCGGATTCATTTTGGCTCCGAATCCACCTGAGTCCTGAACGCCACTGTCCTGCGCCGATGCGAGGCTCCCCGCCGTCGCGACGAGGCAAAACGTGAAGGCGATCAGGCCGCGTCGGGCCGCAAGATTGATATCGAATTGCATGAGCAACTCCGCTGGCGTCTTGGTTAGCAACTGAATCGGACAAAACTCCACTCAAAAGTTGGCTATGGCGATTCCGCTCAGCATGACACAAGTCCAATCGTAACGGTTTGCATGATTTTGAGGCGAATTTCGTCAACGTTCGCGTCCACGATGCAGCGATGAAGGACGAAATCATGCTGGCCAGCTGATCTCGGTTCATCCGTAACCTAGCGTTGAGCGACGATTGAATCCGCACCATGGTGCTTACGCCTGCGGTATCGCGTTTCGCGGGGAACCACAACAGTCATGATCAAGTTGACGCGACTCGACGGCGAGGCGTTTGTGCTCAATGCCGAACTCATTCGCTACGTCGAGCGACGTGGCGACACGTTTGTCACGTTGGTTTCAGGCGAACGATTTGCAGTCGCTGAATCGATGGATGCCGTCGTGGACGCATCACTCGAATACCAGCGGCAAAAGTATTTTCTGCCTCCCGCACCTCGATTCAGCTCGACTTCGCAACCAACCACATCATCGCAATCAATCTGACCGGCTCTTTTGCCAACCAACCGGCATTGTTGCCACCCTCGTTGTCATCACCTCGTTTGAACCATCATGGATATCGCCAGCGCCGTCGGATTGTTGCTCGCACTTGGGTTGATCCTGGGATCGATCTTTTTAGGCACTGCTCCATTCTCAGCCTTCATCGATATCCCGTCGGGGTTGGTCGTCATCGGCGGTGCATTTGCGGCAGCGCTGATTTGCTTTCCACTCGCAAGCATTCTTAAAAGCCCGATCATTGCGCTCAAAGTCTTTTTGAATAAGTCCGAGGACCGGCTCGCACTGATCAAATCCATTGTTGGTTTGGCTGAAACCGCTCGTCGTGATGGCTTGCTGGCATTGGAATCGCAAATCCCCAATATTGAGAATCCTTTGGTCAAAACCGGCCTGCAAATGGCCGTCGACGGCAGCGCGCCCGAGATCGTCGAAGAAGTCCTGCGGACTGAGGTCACCGCAATGGTGGCGCGGCATCGCGAAGGCAAATCAATCATGGATCAACTCGGCCGGTTCGCGCCCGCTTACGGCATGATCGGGACGTTGATGGGGTTGATCATGATGTTGCAGGACATGTCCGATCCATCCGGGATTGGTGCCGGGATGGCCGTGGCGTTGATCACGACGCTTTACGGCGCGATTGTGGCTAATGTGTTTTTCAGCCCGTTTGCGGAAAAGCTAGGACTCATCAGCCGCAATGAACAAATCGGCATGGAGATCGCGATTCGAGGCGTGATGGCAATTCAGTCCGGTGAATCACCACGCGCGATTGATCAAAAGCTGCAGACTTACCTACCCGCCAATCAACGTGAGCAGGAATAGGTCGCGATGGATGATGAACCCGAAGAAATGGGCATCCCGGAATGGGTGGTGACCTTTGGCGACATGATGAGCTTGTTGCTGACGTTCTTCATCATGTTGGTTTCGTTGAGCGAAATCAAAGAAGAAGAATCGTATCAGGCGCTGGTCGATTCCATGCAGCAGCAGTTTGGCTACCAAAAAACCATCGACGCGTTGACGCCGGGTGAGTCCAAACCTCGGATGACCGAGTTTTCGGTTCTGTCGACGCAAGGCCGAGCCAAAAAGAAAGACACCGCAACGGGCGGCGTGCCGGAGAAAGCCCCGATCGGCGAAGAGCATCATGTGCGAATCGTTCGACCGGGTCAGATGACCGCCGTCGGGAGCGTGGTCTTTTTTGAAATTGGCAGCGATCAGTTATCCGAATCTGCCAATCGCATCTTGGCACAAGCGGCTCAAGAATTACGCGGCAAACCACAACGCATCGAGATTCGAGGTCACGTATCGGCACAGTACGCATTGCGAACATCACCGGATCAAGCATTGATGCTGGCGATTCGGCGGGCGGCAGCCGTGCGAAATCGGTTGGTAAATCATGAACAGATCTCGGCCGAGAGATTTCGGATCTCATCCGCGTCAGCGACCGAGCCAATGGATGCCAAAGGCGTGACGGGAAAGAGCGGGCAAAATAGTCGTGTCGAGGTTTTTTTGCTTGACGAAACCGTGAACGATCCGCGTGGTACGGTCGATTAGTACTACGGTCCAGTGGTGAAGATGTTGAATCAATCAGTTAATGCGTATCCCCTAGTGGCAATCAGCGATGGCAGACGACAAATCAGATAATCCTGACAGCGACGCGCCAGATAGCGACGGCAATTCACCACGCGGCAACCAAACCCTGATCTTTGCGTTCATTGGTTTGATTGTGGTTGTGGAAACGGCCATGTTCTTTTTCTTGGTCCCCTCGGCCGAGCAAGTCTCCGCGCTTGCTGAGGCTCAATTGATCGAATCCGTCCAAGAAGGTGCCGAAAAAGCCGCTCAAGAAGCCTCAGATGAAAACCGGGTCGAAGAATTCGAGTTGGGTCGATTCGGCGAAACATTCAGCCCGATCGACACGGAGCGTTCATTCCGGGTGGAGCTGCGTCTCTATGGTCTGATTCGCCATAAAGACGAAAAGGCGATGGAGGTCGAGTTTGAGAAGAAAAACGGGCGTTTGCGTCACGCTGTTCGCATGAAAATTCGCAATAGTGAACTCTCGGAGCTTCAAGACAACCAATTGGGCTTGCTCGAACGTCGCATTTTGACGCAATGTAATCACCTGCTCGAACAAGAAATGCTTTTGGGAGTCGGGTTTCACGATTACCAATTGATCGAGCAGTAACCGACGGATTCCCACGCGTCTCGCCGTCGTGACGTGACCGTCGCAATCGCATGGAAGCGAGGCTGCTGTCGCGATGAGCGATACCGATTCAAAAGAACATCTCAACACGGACGATATCGAGGCGTTGCTCAATGAAGCATCGTCGTCGCTGGCCGCCGCGACCGGAACAACTCCGGACGACGAAGCCCGTGAAACACCGCGTCCCTTCGCGCTTGGCGATCTGTCTGCAGGTCAGACCGATGGTGAGGCCCACCAGGTCGACTTGCTCGGCGAAGTCGAACTTGATTTAAGAGTCGAGCTCGGTCGCACCCAAATGCGACTCGAAGAGGTGCTTCAACTTCGAACCGGCAGCGTCGTGGCTCTCGACAAACTTGCCGGCGATCCGGTTGATATTTTCGTCAACGGAAAACTGATTGCGCGAGGTGAAGTGTTGGTCATGAACGACAATTTTTGCGTTCGCGTCACTGAATTGGTGGGTGCATGATGAAGCGTTTTCTCATCGGCATGGTGATGACGGGATGCCTCGCGAGCTTGCCAAAGCATGCAGTGGCACAGACCATCGACACTTCAAGTTCATTGCGCACGCCTGAATTTGATTCCCATGAACCGGTACTGCTCCAACGAGGCTTTCCAACGCTGGCACCAGCGACATCAGGCATCAATCCTCACCGAACCACTCGGATTGATTCGCACACGGATGCTGTTGCGGTCCCCGGTGGTGGATCAACTCAGCTTGCCATCCGGCAAACCGGTCAAGCCGACGCCAACGACAATGGCAAATCGTTATGGCATCGTCTGCAGAATGGTTCGACGGCGTCGATCGTCACCGTCGGCTCCTCGCTAGCGATCGTTTTGGCTCTCTTTGGCGGTTTGGTATGGGTCAGCCGTCGATTCAGTGGCGGGCGGGGCATTGGCAAGTCCATTCCTGGCTCCGTGGTCAAACCGATCGGACATGCGATGTTGGACCCGCGCACCAAATTGATGCTCATCCAGTGCGGTCGACGGGTCTTGGTCGTATGCCAAACGACATCGGGCATATCACCGATTTCCGAAGTGACCGATCCTGACGAGATTCGAGAGCTTGTCGCCGCCTGCCAGGGTCAAAGCAGCCAGGAATTCGCCAACACCATTCGCCAAATCGAACGAGAGCCAATCGCAGGCGGATTTGCGGGCACAGAACGTCGCCCCGCCCCGAAAAAACTCT
Source organism: Planctomycetota bacterium (assembly GCA_039028015.1). GTDB lineage: Bacteria > Planctomycetota > Planctomycetia > Pirellulales > Pirellulaceae > Rhodopirellula. Next base: position 1,058 of record JBCCJB010000247.1, on the reverse strand, counting down.
TCGCCACGGCATGACAAACCCAAATCAAAACTATTGCTGAAGCTGATGATCGTCCGTCATGGAAGGACGGCCGCCGTGGAACGTTCTTTTGCGGTTCGCTGCGGGAAATCGAACGATCGTAATTTCCTTGATTACATACCTGACTCGAAGAGACGCCGGTCGAAGCTTAATTGACATGCGTCGTCAATCTCTATGAGCCTGAAATCAGAATGCTGCGGATTGATCAGGCAAGTGTAATCGACCTCCGTGACGGCCGAAGGAACAAGCAATGTGCAAGTTTGCTTTCGTGCGAGCCACTCATCACCAATAGCACGAGTCGATTCGGGATGCGGCCACGCAGCCCAATTGATCGGCAAATCGTCAGATATCAAAGTCGAACGCGATACCTCCTCGGGTATCTTTGCTCGTGTGTAACTGAAATCTGGAGGCACCCTTCGATTAGGAAGATGTACAAGGATTTCAAGAATTGCGAGAGCTAACGCGTTACACGACGTGTAAACGATCGGCGCGGAACCGGCGTTGTTGAAACGTCCGCCAACTTGCTGCGCTCCAATGCCTTCGAATGCAGTTTGTGCGAACTTGGTTTTTGAAACACGCCATACAATCATTACCCCGCAATTCCATACTGAAGTCGCTTGAGTTCATGAAACACAAGCTCAAAGCCAACCGAGGTATCAAGAAGTTCCAACGGCGTTTCATCGCCCAACGTCTGACTCTCGGTCTGCATCCAGGATGCGACATCCGAACTGACGCCGAATAAATCGAACGCCTCAGCGTAAATTCGTGCAACTCGAAGCAAACAATCAGATGCTTCGGACGTCAATCGCATCGAATCATCGCTCAGATCACGAAATGCTGACAGCCGCGTGATTGCTGTTGCGATGTTGGTTTCGGAAACGAAATCGTCGAAGCACTCTCGCGGAAAGCCATTCCGAATGTGCGGGACGAAATCACTGAAATCGTTGAATTCGAATTTGAGCCGCAATAACCGTGAAACGTCGGATGCTGTTGGCATTTAAAAACTCGACTGGGTACGTCCTTGAGATCCTGTGTCCTAG
>JBCCJB010000246.1:0-6578 GCA_039028015.1 Planctomycetota bacterium | reverse complement strand
CTTGGGGCCAACTCGTTTAGAAGGCCCGGAGCCTCACGCGGCGTTAACTGACAACCAACTGCCGACGGGCGACCATAAAACTCGGTCGGCCGCCGCACGCTTCACCGGTCTGGCGACATGGTGTCGCTATGGCTGGTGCTGCGTGACACATCGCTAGCGGACCACTGGTCCGATCGCTGAAACGGTCGAGCGAATGCGGCCGCTAATAGTGCCAGCACGAGGCATCGCAACAGCAAGAGCGGAATGTCGTCCAGACGACCGCGTCGCACTTCTTTCGGGCGATGCGGCTCCAAGAACATGAGCGTGCTGAAGGGCACGTTTTGATTCGTGCGGCGGCGAATCAGATGGAACGCGATCGGTGCGACAACGGCGAGGGTTCCCAGTAGATAGAGCGGCGTCAGGAAACTCACCGGCGACCTCCTGATGTGGAACGCCGCAGGGGACCGACCTGATGCTGATCATAGAGTTTCAGAAACTCGACGAGGCTATCCGCTAGCGGACCATCGGTGCGCAATGGTCGCAGGACGACGCCCACGTCGTCGCACAGGCTTTGCAAATCATCGGCATGCTCGGCGAACGCGGTTCGATAGGATTGAGCGATCGTATCGGGATCGACCTGGATGCGTGTTCCCGTCTCGATATCGCGAATCAACTGGTCGGCCGGCAGCGACCAGTGCGTCTCAGCGGGATCAAGCACTCGCAAAATCAGCACCTCGTGCCCGCGCGACCGTAACATCGCCAGTCCGTCAGCCAGATCATCGACCGGCGTTAACATGTCGCTAATGCAGACGACGAGACCGCGTTTGCGTGCCAAAGCTGCAATTTGGTGCAGCGGCGTCGCCACGGATGTTCCCTTGCCCGATGCCGGTCGATCCAGGCATGCCAGGATGTGATGCAAGCCACGATGACGGTGACCCGGCTGGATTACGTCAGCGATCGATTCGTCGAATGTCATGATGCCCACCTGATCTCGCTGCGTGGTCAGATAATAAGCAAGGGTTGCCGCAATCGTGTGAGCGTAATCACGCTTGGTGATCTCCCCGCTGCCGTACGACATTGAGTGACTTTGATCGACGACCAAGAAGCAGCGTCGGCTCGTTTCGTCCTCGAACTTTTTGACAAAATACCGATCGGTTCGTGCGTAACGTTTCCAATCCAAGCTGCGAGGATCATCGCCGGGTTGATACGGTCGATACTCACTGAACTCAATTGACGATCCGTGACGCAGACTCCGGTGCAATCCGTTGCTTACCGAACTGCCATCAACAATGATTTTGGCCCGCAACCGCAAATCCTTCAGTCGCAAGACCGCATCTGGGTCCATGCGTGATTTCGTTGGCGATGCGTCGCGGGTCCGTGGTGATGACCGCGATCGATTCAGGGTTGATGCATTGAGTCGAGCTGATGAGCGTTTCCAGATGTGCCACGCCCGCTTGGATTTGGAAGGCAGTGGCATAAATCACGACTCCGGCTGGATCGTTTGCAACAGCTGATCAATCAAATTCTCAACCGTGATGCCTTGCGCTTCGGCCTTGTAGGAAGGCAGGATTCGATGTCGCAGCGTCGGATGAGCCAGCGCTTTGATATCCTCGAACCGAACATGCGCGTTTCCAGCCAAGAGCGCTCGGGCTTTGCCGCCGAGCACCAACGTTTGCGCGGCACGCAAGCCCGCACCCCAACTGACCATTTCATTAATGAAGTCGGGCGTGCCGTCTTGTCCAGGACGCGATGCGCCGACAAGACGAACCGCAAAGGACGCAACGTCCTCGGCGACGGGCACGCTGCGTACGAGCTGATGAAATCGCAGCACATCGTCGCCGCTGAATATGGGTTCGATGGGCTCCGGTTTGTCCGTCGTTGTCTGCATGACAACAGCGACTTCATCGGCTGGCGGTAAATAATCAATGCGAACGTTGAACAAGAAGCGATCCAGCTGCGCCTCGGGCAGCGGATACGTACCCTCCATCTCAATTGGATTTTGAGTGGCCAGGACGAAGAACGGTTCGGGTAACGGTAGTCTGTTGCCGCCAGCGGTGACCTGATGCTCCTGCATCGCTTCGAGCAAGGCTGCCTGCGTCTTGGGGGGCGTGCGGTTAATCTCGTCGGCCAAGATCACATTGGCAAAGATCGGTCCGCGGACAAATCGCAGTTCACGATGCCCTTCCGTGGTCGTTTCCAGGATTTCAGTCCCGGTAATGTCCGCCGGCATCAAATCGGGCGTGAATTGAATTCGATTGAAGTCGAGATGAAATATCTTGGCAACGCTGCTGACTAGCAGTGTCTTCGCTAATCCGGGTGCTCCGGTGATCAAGCAGTGTCCTCCGGCAAATAAGCAAATCAGTAGCTGTTCGATGACATCATGCTGCCCCACGATGGTCTTCGATAATTCGGCGACAATGCGCTCGCGGCCTTCACGAATTTGATCTGCCGATTGGTCTTGGGCCAGCATGTTGTTCCTAATGCGTCATGGCGTACGTCACGATGTTGATGCCCATCGGATAGGCCTTCTTGACTGAAAACTCGTCAAAATACCACTGGTTCTCACCCTCTCGTTCCCAGCCGTCACCCAGATCCGTGTTGTGGCAAATCAACACCATAATACGGTCTTCGTCGTCCATGATGGCGCGGTAGTGTGGCGTGCTGGTATCGCTGCCGTCATAGGACCATTCCCAACTTCCGATGCGGCCATCAGCCATCCGCCGCGCCGCATTGATGGCTGGAACTTGAGGAGGTTCTTTCAAGTCGTACAGGCAGTGAAAAATCTCGTGCGATGCATCCAGTTCAATGGGCTTCCGATCAGGAAACACACGTTGCAATTCGGAACGAAGGTTTTCGTATTGGGCATCACCCCAAAAATCATCCACCATCAAAAACCCGCCACGCAGACAGTATTCGCGTAACGCCGTCACCTCTTCACTGCGAAACACCAAACCACCCGGTTCGATCATGTACAGAAATGGGTAGTCAGGCAAACGCGGATCGGTCAAACGCATGACCAATGGCTCGGGGTTGACCTTTAAGCTGGTCAACTGCTGCAAACGAAGCGAAAAGTTGAGGTCGCTATCGGGATAATCGGTCCAGCATCCGCCGCCGCCACCACGACCCCCGTACGAATCGTATTCAACACGAACAAACGTGAAGGCGTCGAGCTTAAAGCGTGAGTCAAACTCCCATGTGGGGACGCCGTTTCGATCGGCGGGCAATCCGCCACGAAATCGACCGCCCCAGTATCGACCGCGTTGCGCCAACACGATCGATGACACCATCGCGAAGAAAACGAATCCGCAAATGATTTGCCATCGGTCGAGCTTCATGGATCTGTTCTCTCAACCAACTCGAGCAGCAGTGCGTGGGCATCGCGATATCGTGGTGCGACTTCGAGCACATGTAGGACTTGTGTCTTGGCTTGGGCATGTTGACCTGATCGATGATACGCATCGGCCAATTGGTACTGGATTGCGAGTGGATCCAAAGGTTCCATCGCATTGAGCGCGGTCAGCGCATCGACACGTCGTTGATGTTTGCCAATGTGTTGTGCGGCTTCAGCGATGGATGCCTGAATATCGGTGGCCATGGGTGCGATTTCGAAGGCTAAGTTGGCCCATCGAAAAACGTCACTCCAATCTTCGGCTTTCGAATCTAGCGCAATCAAACGTCGCAGTGCCGGCAGCGGATCAGGGCTGAGGTCGATGATGTCTAGTAACGTGACTCGCTCAGCACGCTCATCACCGCGTTGGGCGTGAACGAACGCCAGTTGTTCGAGCCAATCATCGCGGCGTCCCGTCGTGCCGCCCAACCGCTGGAGTGTTTCCAGCGGCGAGACCGCCTCGTCAAAACGTTCAGCTTCAACCAAGGCTTTCGCCAACGAGGAAAGACCTTGGTAGCTTGTTGGATTGAATCGCACGAAGCCTTTCAACGCTTCAATGTCGTCGGGCTGTGGCACTTCAAGCGATGCTTCCGGGCCCGATGTGGACGGCCAACTCAAAGCCGGACCAAACGCCTGGGCTTGGTCTTTAGCAAATTTTGCAAACGCCATATCGGCCTTTGTGGGAGAACCCAATTGCCGGGCCATCGCATCGGCAATCGGGATGCCTTGACCCAGGTCATCCAGGATGGCGATCAACGCATCAAACCCATGCTGGTCAATAATGAATTCGACCGCTAAAGATGATTCAAAGTAAGCAAACATCAAATGCGAGGGCGTCCGCGGCTGCATGAATGCCGAACTCAAATCAGATAGTGGCGTCAAATCGCGTCCCAGAATCATCTGACGATATCGCGGCGTCATGACTTCGCCCCAACGCTTACTGCGTTGGCGTTCTTCATAGACCGAGATGCCTTCGCTGAGCCATCGTGGCATGCGATTTTTGGTTTTGGTCAGCGTGACCGTGTGACAAAATTCATGCCACAAAACACTCTTCCAATTTGCCGGACGTGCTCCCTGCGATGCGGGGCTATTGGCGGTGATCACGTTGCCAAAGCAAACACCCAAAAAACCTGCTCCGCCTGGTAACCCGAACGTGCGAATTGCAAAGTCATCTTGACGATCAAAGATCTCCACAATGATTTGGTCGGGTAACGGCGTCTTGTATTTGTCGCCCAAAACCGCCTTGGCTTCGCACAGCAGATCCAAAACCTCCTGGCCATAGACCTTCGCTTCGGTCGGTTCCATCCGCACCGTAATGCCATCGCGGGTCAACGTGGGAAACTCGCCGACACGATCAAGCAGGGTTAACAGATTGAACGCAACCACGTTGTAGGGATCATCATCGGCGGCTTGTTGCGCAAGCTGCCATCCCAAATCAGTTTCACCCAATCGCATCAGATCTTGCGACAATGCAAAGACTGCGGGGGTGTCGCTGGGTTTGAATTCCAACGCACGACGCTGTGCCGCGGCGGCTTCAGCGAAGCGATACTTCTTTGAAAGTGTTTGACCAATCCGAAAGTCAACCTGCGGATTCTCGTTCCACGTTGACAACGCGGCTGCCCGTCTCAATTGCTCCGAACCAAAATGGCCTCGCAGGTGAGACACCACTGAAAGCAACGCCCAAGCGTCGGCATCGTGAATGTTGACTTGCAGCGCATCACTCAAGACGGATTCGGCCAGGTCGTAGCGTTCGGCATCGATGGCATTGGCGGCGACCGCACGGAGCGATGGGCCATGGTTGGGATTGATCGCAAGAGCACGCTGCAGTGCCGCGGAACTCGCGTCGGCATCGGTGCTTCGCAATGCTAGGCTGCGTAAAAATGGAATCCGCGCATCACGAACGTTTTGTGCTGCCGCTTCGTCTAGGGTTTGGCCGGCAACGGCGTAGTCGCCTTTGGACAATGCCAACTCAGCGGTGGCGATGTAGACGTCCAAATATTCTGGATCACGCTCACGCACGCGATCGAAGAAGAGTTGCAGAATCTTACGAGCATCTTCACCACGTTCGGCAAGGTACACGCCCGCGACGACGAGGTCCTCACGCGAGATGTATCCTGACATCGCGCGCTGCAGTTGTCTAAAAAATTCGGCTTCGTCTTCATCGGCGGCATCCGACATGCCGTTGTGACGCAGCACATCAATGCCTAAGTATCGGAGACGCAGACTCGTTCGATAACGCTTGATCGCTTGCTGGTAAGTCTCTAACGCTGGTTTCAAATCGCCCACGGCCATTTGGCATTCGATCAGCAACTGTGACCATCGGCTGCTCCAGATGCCGCGATCGACTTCGACCTGCGCGATTGCCTCAGCATCGCGATAATTGCCCGTGCGAAATGCCGTCAGCGCCGTCTCGTAGTCACTCGCATGTGAGGCCACGGTGACGGTCAAGACACACCATGTCGCCGCGGATGCACAGAGGATGGCCAGGCGATGTGCTGCGACCCACGCCTTCATTTTCCACACCAGGTGTTGACGCTTGATGGCGGCTTGGAGCGGGCTCAGGTGCATTTCAGAGTTGTCGCTGCCGTCGTTCGAGCACGCCGATTCGTGTTTCCAGACGGTCGATCTTAATCGCCATTTGAAGCACCAGACGCCGAAGATCGGCGTCGGATAACTGAGAAAACGCATTGGGTAACGAGTCATCGTCATCCGCCGCGGTTTCAAAGGGCGATGTGTCCAGTTGCCAGGCGCCCAGCTGAGACTGCAACGCTTCCAGTTCCGATTCGACTTCCGGCATCGATGGGTGTTTGCGACCTAGGGTCGCTTTGATCCGCTCGAGATGACGAATCTGTTCTTCCAATTGCGCTCGTCGTTCACTCAGCCAAAGCCGTTCGGAAGCGCTCAGTTCCAACCGAGTCCTCGGTTCGGGCAACTCCAGCAGCTCTTGAGCACGCACGATCGCGATGACCGCAAATGAAAACACCAATGCCCCAAGAACGATCCGCCAACGATTCATCGAAACATTCCCTTCATTGAAACATCCCCCGAAAATGCGTGACCAGCTAAAACATTCGCACCAATGGACCCGATTTCGTCGCCGGACACAAATCTTCGGCGTCTGTGATGGTTGCGGTAGGTGGGCTATTTAGGCCTCAACGGGCTCGGCGTTGGTCTCACTTTCTTGCCGGTTCGGCAAGCAGCGTTACCTTGG
>JBCCJB010000245.1:0-6592 GCA_039028015.1 Planctomycetota bacterium | reverse complement strand
GAAGGGTTCCGACCGCGTGAAGCGAGATTTGTATCGTGTGCTCTACGGTGCGACCTGCTTTGGCATCCTATTTAGCTTCATTGGCACGGTGCTGGGTGGCTTATGGGCCGATGATTCCTGGGGACGGTTCTGGGGCTGGGATCCCAAAGAAAATGGAGCACTGCTGATCGTCATCTGGAATGCATTGATGCTGCACGCTCGCTGGGACGGGATGGTGAAGGGACTTGGTTTTGCTGTCATGGCGATCGGTGGCAACATCATTACGGCATGGAGCTGGTTCGGTACCAATGAGCTCGGGATCGGGCTGCACAGTTATGGATTCACCGAAGGGATGCTTCGTAACCTGGCGATCTTCTTTGCCTCTCAAATGGCATTCATCATTGCGGGCATCGCAACAGCATGGATGATCAGTTCAGCAAGACGAACCGGCCTGGGTTGAGTCGCGAACGCACGCCAAAGTAGCCAGCACGCTCCGTCGTGCTGATCAGGTCTTCTTAAATCAGCACGACGGAGCGTGCTGGCTACTTTGGGTGTTGATTACTTTGAGACACGCCAAGCGGGCTCGGGTTTCGGATGCCGTATTGATAAGATACCGGCCGGTTGATCGACCCCGATATCTGGTCCGACGAAGCGTCCACTATGAAAACTGACGAACTGCGTGAAAAGTATCTGGCATTCTTTGAATCCAAAGGGTGCGTGCGACAGGCCAGCGACGTGCTGGTGCCGACCTGGGATCCTTCCGTGCTGTTCACGCCTGCGGGGATGAATCAGTTCAAGGATCACTTCCTGGGCAAAGTGAAATTAGATTTCACGCGTGCAACCACTTGTCAGAAATGCCTTCGCACCGGCGACATTGACAACGTGGGTCGGACGGCATTTCACCACACGTTCTTTGAGATGCTCGGCAATTTCAGTTTTGGCGATTACTTCAAACAAGACGCGATTGCGTGGGCTTGGGAATTCCTCACCAACTCTCAGTGGCTGAATCTGGATGCCGACCGGCTTCGCGTGACTGTTTACAAAGACGACGCCGAAGCTGCCACGATTTGGAACGAGAAAATCGGGCTGCCGACGTCGCGAATCGCCTACGAAGAAGAAGATGAAAACTTCTGGCCCGCGTCGGCTCCCAGCCAGGGACCTGATGGCGTTTGTGGACCGTGTAGTGAGATCTATTACGTTCTTGACGATGGCTCGGATGTGGAGATCTGGAATCTCGTCTTCACCCAGTTCAATCGCGTTGGCGATCCGCCTGACAACTTGCAGCCGCTACCGAGCCGTAACATCGACACTGGCATGGGACTGGAACGCACCGCCAGTGTGCTACAGAACGTGCCCACCAATTACCACATCGACTCACTGAAGCCGATTGTGGAGGCCGCCGCAGATGTGGTCGGTGTCGCCTATGACTATCAAAGCGAGCACGGTCGACGATTGCGTCGCATCACCGATCACGTCCGTGCCGCCACATTTGCCGTTCACGAAAACGTCTACCCGGGTGCCAACGGTGCCAAATATGTGATCCGACGTTTGATTCGACGTGCGGTCCTGGATGGCCATCAGATGGATGTGCGTGAGCCCTTCTTGCACCATCTCGTTCCAGCCGTCGCTGATGCAATGAAGGCTGCTTATCCGGAACTCACCGAAACGACACAGCGTGTTTCGGATTGCATCAAATCCGAAGAACAACGTTTCCTTGAAACCATCGACACCGGGCTGCAGCGAATCGATGTCATGTTTCAAGAGATGTCAAACGATGGCGTAACGCTGATTGATGGTCGCAAAGCGGCGGAGTTGTACACCAGCTATGGCGTGCCGCCCGAATTGCTGCAGCAAATGGGTACCGAAAAACGATTCGCCTTTGATTGGGATGGCTATCAATCGGCGATGGAAGATCACGCCGACGTCAGTGGTGGTGATCAGTTCAAATTGTTCCAAACGGGTCCTCTGGAAACGCTCAAAGAGTCTCTGCGATCCACCGAGTTTATTGGCTACAGCGAGATGCATAGTCAATCGATCGTCAAAGGCATCGTTGTCGACGCCGATCCCACCGCATCGACAACTGCAAGCAGTGATCAAGAAGGCAAACTGGTGAAGTTCGCGTCATCGTTGGACGAGCGAGGCAATGAATCAACCGGAAAAATCCGATTGGTTCTGGACCGGACTCCCTTTTACGGTGAATCGGGCGGGCAAGTGGGCGATCGCGGTTTGATTCGCAATGAGTCCTTCGCCATGAAGGTGGATGACACGCAAAAGCACGGCGATTTGATCGTGCATGTGGGTCGGCTGGTCTCTGGCACCGTTTCGGATGGTGATTCATGTCAGGCGATTGTTGATCAAGACTATCGCAATGCGTTGCGGCGGGCCCATTCGGCAACGCACGTCTTGCATCACGCGCTGCAATCAAACCTGGGAGCGCACGCGCAGCAACAGGGCAGCAAAGTCGAACCCGACATGCTTCGGTTTGATTTTTCGAATCAGGAATCGCTTGACGATGGTGTGCTCGGCAAAATTCGCAGCGATGTCCTGACCAAGGTGAAAGAGAATGCCTCGGTCACATGGAAAACCGTCCCACTGGCTGAAGCTCGCACGGCCGGCGCCATGATGCTGTTTGGCGAGAAATACCCCGACCCGGTGCGGATGGTATCGATGGGCGACTTTAGCAAGGAGCTTTGTGGCGGCACGCACTTGGATCACGTTGGCGAAATCGAAGCCTTTGAAGTGATTCAAGAAGAATCGGTGGCTGCGGGCACACGTCGCGTCGTTGCACTGACCGGCCCCCGCGCGATCGCGCATCGCGCTGAAACCGTGCAAACAGCATTAGAAGCCGCCAAAGCACTTGGCTGTGATCCCGCGATGTTGGACCAGACCGCGGGGCAATTGATGAAGGAAGTTCGTGGGCTCAAGAAACAACTTCAAGCGGGCAAAGCGGAGGTGCATGACACGACGTTCCAATCGTCACGCGGCAAACAAGTGGACTCATCGGTCGATTACGAATCGGCTCATGCTCGATTGCGGGCCGCAGCCCGAACGCTGAATGTTGCTCCCGCAGATGTCCCATCGCGCTGTGACGCGTTGTTGGAGGAGCGAACGACGCTGATATCGCAAATTGCTGAAATGACCAAAGGAGGCAAACTTTCAGCAGACGATCTCATGGCCGGGGGCGAAACCGTGGGCGACACACTTGTGGTGGTGGCGGAAACGCCGGGGGCAAATCCCAATGTGATGCGAGGGTGGATCGATCAGATTCGTAAGAAAAGCGACCACCCGACGGCGGTCTTACTGGCCGCGACGCAAGGCGAAAAAGTCCTGTTGGTGGGCGGGCTCAGCCGTGACTTGGTCGATCGAGGATTAAAGGCGGGCGACTGGGTCGGCACGACGGCACGCGTTGTTGGCGGTGGCGGTGGTGGACGACCGGATATGGCTCAGGCGGGCGGCAAAGACGCCTCCAAACTGCCCGAAGCGATCGCCGAAGCCAAAGCCACCATGAAGTCGAAACTCGGTGTGACGTGACTTCGCATGACGATTCCCGCCACTTGGTCGCACTTGCCTTCCACTGGACGACGACGTACACCTTTGACAAATGTTTTTGTTGTCAGACGCGTAAGAGCATCTTCACATGGGTCGGTTTTTCTTTGGCATGATCACGGGTGCAACGTTGTTGTACGTGGCGATGCACTATCACTTGGTGCGTGGCGATGAGGGCGTCTATCTCGTTCCCAAGATCAGCAACAATTTGTCCGACGTTTACGTTGACATCCGCGATTTCGGATTGAGCGATTGGCAGGACAACAAGCCGCTGGCGGCCGCATTGATGAAAAGCGATCGTGCGGAGTTGCTATCGGATTCAACGCTCGGCGGATTCCGCGACAACATTCACGACTTGGTTGACGGTTTGTTTGCTCAGTAGCTGGCGCTGATGTCGAAGACCTAGCTACTTTCTGGCGTGAGACGGACTTCCAAGTCCGTCAAAAAGCATCGATCCGACGGACGAGGACGTTCTTCGGATATCAGAACTCAGTCGAGATTCGTGACGTGTTGGTCAGCAGCACGAGGCGACCTTCTCATACTGCCGCAAAATCGTTTCGACTGGGACGACCGGGCGTTTAGGGTCAGAGATGCGGTGACGAGGCAGAATTGTCGATGCTTCTGAGTGCGTTGCTTAACCACTCCCGAACGCGTTCGACTCTGGTCGGCCGACACATTGGAATTGTCGCCATGGAAATGACACGGAATCGCTACTTCATGCTCGGCGTGATTTTGATTCTGTTGGGCATCCAATTTCGCATGGTTGACTCATTCGTGCTCAACCCGCCGGCCACGCGGATGCTCTCAAAAGTCTCCAAGCAGACGTATGCCGCATCGGAAGACTCCTTCAGTTCGTTCTTGATGCAGGTGCATCCCAAGCCAACCAAACGCGTTCATCCACCACGCTGGCTAGGACTCGCCATGATCGCCGTTGGTTCGGTGGTCAGCCTGCACGCGGTCGCCATTCCAAAAAGTTAATTGGTGGCCATGCGAACATCGACGACCTTGATCAGCGTCATACTCACGATTTTCACAGCCAGTGAGACGCCAGCGATAGGGCAGGAGACATCGCGACGACTAGATCAAACGTCGACCGATTCCATCACGGCTCACACATCGCCGTCACTGCTTCGTGAGGGAACCATCATCGGCCCCATCGCTGGGCAGATTGTCCGCAGCGGCAACGCGTGGCGGTTTGTGCCAGATCGCAATCACAAGTCGCCACAGATGGGAATGCGGATGAAGCCCTCGCGAATGAACGACTCAAATGTCGTTCGCAGTGGCGTAGCAAATCGTGAGAGCACGACCAATCGTATGCAACAGCATTCGATCAATCATCCGACGCAATCGTCGCTGCAGATGATCCTGCTGCTCGAAAATCTAATGCTGCAACGCGTCGCTCGAGCGATTGAAGAAGATCCCAGCGACAAACGATGGGTGGTGACAGGCAAGGTCACCGAATTCCGTGATGAGAATCGCCTGCTTTTGCAAACGATCCACCGCGCCCCCGAACCGGTCGCGACACGCGTTTCGATGCCCAATCGCTGAATCGGACTGGCGTCGTCAACGCACGTTTGACACAAATCGGGCTGGCAATCGCTTCGAAATTCTCGTTTCGCACGCCCATGAACCGCTGGACCGCCGCCAAATCCTGGTTTCTTGATGCGATCACCTATGCGCTAGTGCGGCTGATCGTTGCCGTCGTCCAAATCATGCCACTCGATATGGGCGACCACTTAAGTCGTAGCCTGGCAACCGTGCTCTGCGGCCCCCTACCGATTCGGCGCGATGAAATCGAGTCGAACTTGACAAGCATCTTCACCAAGATGTCCGCCAAAGATCGTCATCATTTGACCTGGGCGATGTGGCATCACTTGATGCTGATGGTTTGTGAGATCGCATGGGCACAACGACGGTTGCACCGCTGCAATTGGTATCGGCACGTCCGATTTAGCCGCAATCGCGAGTGTCTGTCGCACATGCTTTCGGGTCGACCGATGGTGTTGGTTACCGGGCACTACGGCAATTTTGAGATCGGTGGCTATGTCAACGGTTTGATGGGCGTTCGCGCCACCACCATCGCACGAAAGCTCGACAACCAGTTCCTCCATGATTGGGTGCTGCAGTTCCGCGCGCAAAAGGGTCAAGACATGGTCGACAAAGTCGGCTGCGCACCCAAAGTCGATCAACACCTTGCCTGTGGCGGCACGCTGACGCTGCTGGCAGATCAGCATGCGGGTGAGAGAGGCGTCTGGCTCGACTTCTGTGGCCGCCCAGCATCGAGTCACAAAGCACTTGCGTTGTTCTCACTGTCGTCTGACGCACCGATGCTGGCGGTGTACACACGCCGCATCGAAGGGCGACCGATGCAGTTCGAAACAGGCCTGATCGACGCGGTTGACCCGCAAGCAAACGCGGACGGTGCGTGCGATGACGTGAGTTCACTAACTCAGTGGTACAACCACCAGTTGGAACGCATGATTGATTTGGCACCCGAACAGTATTGGTGGCTTCATCGACGCTGGCGGACGCCACCACCACGCGTTGCAAAACGAATTGCCCGCAAGCGGCTTGAGCCACGATCCGCAGCTTAGAGACGGTTTTAGGAATCAGCGTCTTCCGACGACGATTCAGAGTGCTTCGGCTCTGAAACACCATGTCCGTCTGAAACACTGTCACGACGCATCGCGGCACGAGACTCCTTACGAGCCAATCGCTTGGCCACATGCATCGCTGCGATGTCTTCTATCGAACGAACGACCTCGGGCCGCTCTCTTCCAAACCGTTTGAGGTAAAGCGACTCAATGAATTGTGGAAGCGGCTGTTTCCACGGCTGATCCGTCGTGTCGGCGTAACTGCCGAACCGGCGAGGCTCTAACCCGAGCTCCCGCGCCATCTGAACGTGAGCATGTGACAACCGAAATTGTTTGCGAACCCGTATCCAGGGCTGAAACTTGTGAGGAATTCGCTTCGTTTTTGGATTGGACACGGTGTGATCTCTTGGCGTGGTTGTTGGCAGTTGCCAACATCAAATGCAACGTTGGGCGGCAGTTCAACGACCCCGCGG
>JBCCJB010000244.1:0-6593 GCA_039028015.1 Planctomycetota bacterium | reverse complement strand
CCCGGTGGCTTGATCCAACGTGGCATTATCCAGCCCGGTTCGCAGTGACCACGTGAGACAAACGACGAGTTGAGATGCGCGACGAGCCACCACAAACGACCCGATTGAATGCAGACTCAGAGCTTTCGAAAAGTAGCGTCTCGGCAGAGGAGCGAGAATCGGCAGGTCGTTTGACTCGGGACTCGGGTGATGAACCGACGATCGACCTGGACAAGCCGACCGTTTCAAAACAACAGCCCGCGCCAAACACTCAATCTGTGCCGCTCGAATCCATCGGGCAATATCGTTTGATTCGAAAGCTTGGTGAAGGTGGGATGGGGGCTGTTTACGAAGCCGTTCATGAGCGACTCGAGAAACGAGTCGCACTCAAAGTCTTGTCACCCAAGGCCGTCGGCGATCGTCAGGCGACAGATCGATTCAACCGTGAGATGAAAGCGATTGGTCGCGTTCAACATGCTAATGTCGTCGTCGCTCACGACGGTGGGCAAATAGGTCCGCAGTCGTTCCTGGTGATGGAATACGTCGATGGCGTCAACATCCATCAACTGGATGATCAACTCGACGGTCTTGAGGTCGCCGATGCCTGCGAGATCATTCGCCAGGCGGCGTTGGGGCTTCACCATGCTCATGAGATGGGATTGATTCATCGCGATATCAAACCGAGCAACTTGATGCTCGATCGGTCTGGTGTCGTCAAGGTTCTCGATCTTGGTCTGGCTCGGATGTACGGCGGCGAGAGTGATCCAAGCGATGAACTCACGCAGACGGGAACAACCATGGGCAGCCTTGGGTACATGGCTCCCGAACAAGCCCTCGATAGTCGAACCGCCGATGTGCGAAGTGATATTTACTCGCTTGGTTCGACGCTCTTCCGATTGCTCACGCGACAGTTGCCCTTTGATCCGAGACAGTACAACACGACTGCCAAAATGTTGGTTGCGATCACGACGGGTGAGGTGCCAAGCATTCAAACGTTGCGAGCGGATCTGCCATCGGACCTTGTTGGCTTAGTCGACAAAATGATGGCCAAGGACCCAAGCGTGCGAACGGGGTCGGCGAAAGAAATCGCGAACGCACTGTCGCCGTATGCCCGTTCGAACTTGGTTGGGCTGATTGATGGAACTCGATCAGAGAAACTCAAGACCCTGGCATCGCCAATCCAGAATGCACGGGCGGGTTCTTCTGGCGATCCGTTACAGATTCGACCACGCAGCGCGAAGCGACCCACGAGCACGAAACCGAAGAAGTGGGTCTTTGCCGTGGCAGGATGTTTGATCGTGTTGGCTGTTATCGGGCTCACTCGGCTCTTCTCGGTTGAGACGCCGGATGAGGAAGCCGTTGTTGCGAATCGGTACCCGCAAACGCGTTTGTCGATGGAACCTACGAATGAAGTGTCCGATTTAGGTGCCATGAGATCTGAAGATGAGCTGGCGGTCGGGTCACCATCGGCCGTGGATGCAATTGTCCAACCATCAGACGACGTGTACGCGGTGGACCGAAACGTGATCCAGTTGGTACACTCGCTGGACGGTCAGTGCAGGAATGAGAAGAACCAAGTGATTTCACCGGAGCCAGCTGTACAACAGGACCCTAGAGTTTTTGGGGTCTCACTCGAGGGAAATCAAAAAGATGCGCCGGAGCTCTATCGCTCGTTGAGGCTTTTGCCAAAGCTACGAAGCCTCAACGTGGCGGGCTGCCGATTGAACGCCAAGGATGTCGCGGCGATTGCCAAGATTCGGACGCTCGAAAGTCTCAATCTCTCACGAAATGATCTCAGTTCGCTTGATCTCTTTCCGCTCGGTGGACACTACTGGATCAACCACTTAACGATCGATGGCGAACAACTTTCGGGTGACCTGTCGTGGCTCGTCGAAATCCATCCTCTCAGGATGCTTACGATCAATCAGCCTGAATGGTCACGATTGAGCGTGTTGGAAGAGATACCGCAGCTGCGTTGCGTTGAATTGTGTTGTGATACCAAAATCCCTGATGCGACACTGAGACAAATTCAAACCGCGAATCCATATTTGCAGGTCCAAGTTCGGTCCACCATCTCACCGATGGACTCAGATTCGCAGGCTTACGCGACCACGCAAGGGATCGACCGAGTGACACCTGCCGCACGCGAATTGCTCGACAGTGGTTGGAAGATCTTTGTTGATTCGGGACAGGCATTTGGTGCGGATGAGGTTTTAAGATGGAATCAAGCCCTTCGCGTTCAATCGCCCGTCGGTGCCGATGTCACTGCTGCTCTAACGAGCTTGGAGATGCTTGGTCTGGGACCGCATGAGTTGGACCTCAGCCATTCAACGAATCTCGATGGTTTGTCATGGTTCTTGAGTGGTCGACCGATTCGCGTTCTACGAGTCAACGGATCGGCTGATCCTCCCGACATGCTGCCGACACTCGCGTTCAAGACGATGCTGGATCAGTTGTTTGTGTCGGATTTTGCCATCGCATCACCGGAAATCGAAGCGTTCCGCACGCTGCAACCGGGATGCGAGGTTCATTTGGCCGATGAGGTGCTGCCCGCCCAGCATCGGCTACCGGAATCACTTTCTAAAGCGGCACCGGAAATACCCTCGGACCTATCACCGCAAAAAGTCATTTTTCGTGTTGTTAAGGCCCACGACGGTTCCATCCGGTATCGCAGCGTGCCCGGTTCGGCTGAGCAAACGATGAGGTACGTCACTTCGCCGTCTGATCTTGATCAACCGATCAAAATCCTTTCGATTCGAATGGCCGGGGCGGATGGTTTGGCGGGCCCTGACTTTGAACTTTTGTCATCCGCACTCCGAAAATGGTGGCCCGAGGATTGCCGTCTCAATTTGGCGGTCAATCGTTCCGATGTGGTGATGAACGATTTGGTGGGTTTACGAGGCATCCCAATCGACAACCTTGCAACCTGGGGATCAGCGGTGAATCCCGGTTGGCGACCCAGTGTTTGCCGCGACCTTGATCTTCATGCTTGGGACATCGGCGGTGGATGCGGTTTTGATGACATGCAAGCAGCATTAGGCGTTCCAGGTTTGGAGGAGTTGCGTATCTCACCCAACGGCATTCAATCGCCAGAATCGTTGAACGAACGATTGAATCTGATCGCCGAGAGTGATCTGCAATCATTTCATTTGACGTCGTGGGGACCATTCCCAACGCTGTCGCAGGCATGTCAACAAACGCTACAGCGATGCGATCACTTGACGATGTTGATGTTGGGGCGCTTCAGTAATGTCAACGAATTTTGGGTGGATGATCTGGCCACGCAGTTTCCGATGACTTCCATTTTTCGCGGCAAGAATCGAGTCAGCAACGCGTCAATCAATCAACGACGCATCGAGGCGATCGCGTCTGATGGTCTTGCTATTGTGGATACCGAGATCATTCCGGATCCACCTTCGGGCCGTTACACGCTTCGCTTCAACGCCCGTCGACTTACCGGCCGACGCGAGTCGCTTGAGGTCGCGCTTCCGGTGGGTGAGCAACATATTTATTTGATTCTATCGGGTATTGATGGCCTCGATTCAGCATTCGCACCAAGCGATGGAAAATCGGAAGTGCTTGCTCAAGGGAACACCACTTGTTTTGAAGAGGGCAAACCACACCAATTCAGCATCTCCGTGACACCTTCGCGTATCGATGTGCAGATGGACGATGAACGATTCTTGCAATGGCGCGGTTCAATTAGTGACGCGTCAGACAATGCAGAGCGGTGGGAAGCCAAACCTGGTCATATTGCATTTCGACCCACGTCGTGGACACCCTTCATGATTTCTAATCTTTCGGTTCAACCTCTTGAGCAGTAATTGTTTTGTGACTCGCGCTTTTTGTCTTGGGTGGAGTGTCAATGATGCGTGAAGTCAACCAAAGACCAGCGACAATTCAAGTGCTACTGACAATCGTCATTAGTTGCCTTGGATCGAGTGTCGCGCCGGCAGCCGAGTGCTACGTGTCGTGTTCCAAGGATCGCCGGATTGAGGCGTTTGAAGTTGATGACGGCGGGTCGCTTCGAGCACTGGGTTCGTTTGATTTGGACTGCCGGCCCGGCTGCAGTTGTTTTGATATCAGCGGACAACACCTTTACGTCGGTGGATCCGATCCCGCTGTGATTCAGGTCATGCGTCGCGATGGTGTTCGCCTTCGCTCCGTGCAGACCGTGACGGTTCCGGAAAAACCTTCGTTCTTGGCGATCACACCATCGGGTCAGTTTTTGATCGCGTCGTATTACGCTAGCGGCTACGTCACGGTGCATCGGATTGTTGGCGAGGGCCGCTTGTCGGAGCAGCCCATTCAAACGCTTGATGTCATCCCGCGTGCCCACTGTGTCGCAATCGACCCGACCGGTCGTTTTGTATTTGTTCCACATACAAAAGCGAGTTGTATCACTCAATTCCGAATCGACGCTACGTCAGGTCAGCTGGATCCCAACGAGCCACCCGTACTTCAACGCGAACCAGATGTATCACCAAGGCATCTGTGGTTTCATCCGGACGGCAGCGTCGCGTTTGGCAGCAATGAATCGGGACGTAGCATTAGCGTTTACGCATTGGATGCCGAAACGGGAACGCTTCAAGTCACTCAGACCCTGCCTTCCATGCCCGCGTCCTTTCCGGGCAAAGCGACAACCTCGCGGGTGGAAGCCCATCCGAGTGGAAAGTTTGCTTACATCGCCAATCGAGGTCATGGCACCATCGCGACGTTCGCGTTTGACGAAACATCGCAAACGCTCAATTTCTTGAATCACACGCCATGCGAGAAAACCACGCGCGGGTTTGCGATTTCTCCCGATGGTAAGGCGTTGGTCGCCGCTGGGCAAAATAGCAATCGATTGGTGTGTTTCGGGATAGCAGAGGATGGAACGCTCACGCGACGTTCGTCAGTTGCCTGTGGCGAAACACCATGGTGGGTCACCTTTCGTCCCACTATTGATCCGACTGAGATAGAGTCTGGTCAGCCCGGCGTTCAGGTGACGAAGGCCAATCGGTCAACGGAGCTTGCACTCGGTCAAGGAATGATGGCTGGCGAGCCAACGAGCGACAGCATCTTGCTGCAGACGCGATTGACCGCGGGAACGCAGCTTGACGAACAAGGTGATCTGCCGGGCCACCGTGGTATTGCCCGATTCGAGTGGTCGACCGACGCGACCTTTGTTGATGCGGAGACTTCGACTTGGTCACGTGCCGATGCGGCATCCGATTTTATCGTGCGGCACTGCTTGACGGGTATTCACGCAGCAACGCGTTATTACTACCGCGTCCATTTCGCAATCAACGACGAAAGCCCGATTGAGTTTGGGCCGATCGGTTCATTTCGAACACTCGGAGGTCGTGATTCCATCGAGCCAACGACGTTTCTTGTGGGAAGCTGTATGAACTACATCAAGTTCATGCACGGTCGTGCGGGGAACGCTGGCGGACCCATCACCGCAACCGCGGAAGACAAGCGACTCGGTTTTCCCGCGTTCGCCACGATGAACAAGATCCGCCCCGATTTCTTTGTCGGAACCGGCGACATCGTTTACTACGACAATCCCTTTCGTGTCGCGAGAACGGTAACCGAATTGAGGAATTGTTGGCACGAGCAGTTTCGGTTTCCTCGCATGATTGAATTCTTCCGCGACGTTCCGTGTTACTGGTCCAAAGATGACCACGATTTTCGTTTTAACGATTCCGATAACGAAGGCGATCGTATTCCGCTGCCTCAAACGGGCATCAATCTGTTTCGCGAACAGTTACCGATCGCTCCGGCTGGCGATGTCATGACGCCGAACTATCGGACACACCGAGTCAATCGACATCTTCAAATCTGGTTGACCGAAGGTCGCGACCATCGATCGGCCAACGATGCTGAAGATGGTCCCAACAAGTCGATGTGGGGTCCGGTACAAAAGCAATGGCTCAAGCAAACGCTGGCCAAAAGTGATGCGACATGGAAAATCATTGTCAGCCCGACGCCGATGGTGGGACCCGATGACGCGTACAAGAATGACAACCACGCTAACCTTCAAGGTTTCCGGCACGAGGCCAATGAGTTCTTCGCTTGGGTTCGCGCACGTCAATTGCAAGATTCACTGGTGCTGATCTGCGGCGATCGACATTGGCAATACCACAGCGTCCATCCAAGCGGTGTGAATGAATTCGCTGTCGGCGCGCTCAACGATGAGAACTCACGAATGGGTGTGGCACCGGGTGACGAGTTTGGCAGCGATCCGGATGGCTCGGTGAAGCAGTTGTACACGTCGAGAACGCCTAGCGGAGGATTCCTGCGAGTCAAAGCAGGCGATTCACTTGTGATCACGCATTTTAATGATGATGGTGACGAACTGAATCAAACGAAAATCCCGTGATTCGATCCGAGCGAACAATTTCGTCGCGGAATCGAAATGACTGCCGTCTTTGTTTCATGTTCAAAATTGGTGCCGGCGTACCGCGTGGCTCGGCAAGTCCGGGTAACTTCCATTGAAAAACTGCTATGGAGTAGCGAATGACATGTTCATGCGGCATCCCATGATGTCTTGCTGGTCTTTGGTTTCAATGATGTTCCGCATTTCGATCGCACCCCTGATTGTCTGCGTTGTGATGGTGGCGTCAGCGCGT
>JBCCJB010000243.1:0-6641 GCA_039028015.1 Planctomycetota bacterium | reverse complement strand
GATGTGCCGCCACCGGGCAAATCGATCACCCTGGCGATGCAGCATGTGTTGACGATGTGCGGCAGCACCGTCGCCGTGCCACTTCTGCTCGGTCCACCCATGGGGATGTCGACATCGCAAATCGCAGTGCTGATTTCCAGCGTCATGCTGTGTTCCGGAGTGGCCACGCTGATCCAATCGACCGTTGGTTCGCGATTGCCGATCATCCAAGGTGTTAGCTTTTCGTTTCTGGCGGCTTTTTTCATGATCATCACCACGGTGCATGGTGATGGCAGTTCGCAGCAACTTGCTGAACCGGAGTCGGGCGCGGCATCCGTGATGACCACGGGTGAAGAAGTTACCGCCGGCGCCGCGATGCCCTACATCGCTGGTGCCGTGATCGTGGGCGCGATCCTGGAAATCATCATCGGATTTAGCGGCGCGATGGGGCTGATTCGTCGGGTGTTATCACCCGTTGTGGTCGGCCCGGTCATCATGCTGATTGGTTTGGCTCTCTATCAAGCCGGTGCGCCGGTGGCCGCATCACACTGGCCGATCAGTATTCTGACGGTTTTTTTGATCGCATTGTTTAGCTTTGTGATGGCATCCAAGGGGCTGATCTTTCGTCTATTTCCGATGCTGCTGGCGATTGTGGTGTCCGTTGCCGCATGCGGACTGGGCGCTATGCTCGGATGGTTTGAAACGGGACATCCCGCCCGCCCCAACCTCGAAGCGTTTGCCAATTCGCCCTGGGTACGGACGACTGATGTGGTTATGCCATGGGGCCTGCCCCGATTCGAGCTTGGTTTCATTGTCGCCGTTGCGGCGGGGTACCTTGCATCCATGATCGAGAGCTTCGGCGACTACCACGCGTGCAAAGAAATGGCCGGTGGCGGTGATCCCACACCGTCGGAAATCTCGCGTGGCATCGGTTGCGAAGGAATTGGGTGCGCGCTGACGGGTGTGCTGGGTGGATTCAGCTCGACGTCGTATTCCGAAAACGTCGGCTTGATTGGACTGACCAAAGTTGGCTCGCGACGCGTGGTCCAAATCGCCGCAGTGATCCTGATCGTGCTGGGTTTATTTGGCAAATTTGGTGCCCTCGCCGCAGCGATTCCAAAACCCGTCGTCGGTGGTCTGTACTGCGCACTTTTCGGTTTGATCTCCGCTGTCGGGATCCGCCAATTTGCTCGCTGCGATCTCAATAGTGATCGGAATTTGTTTGTCGGTGGCTTTTCGTTATTCATGGGACTGTCGGTGCCTTACTACTTTCAAAACGGTGGCGCTGAGGCGGTCACAGCGACCTTCCCCTCCGGTCTTGATGCGGTCGTTAATTCCATTGGTCAGACCGGTATGGCAGTCGCCGCAATCCTGGGGATTGCGTTGGATAACTTCATCCCCGGTACGATGGTTGAAAGAGGGTTGGTTGCACCCGATGAGGCCGCGCCGACGAGCCAACCTGTTCCCGAATCTATGTCTGGAGAATCCGCATGAGCGATGAGTCCTTGCCGGTGGTGACCTTACCGCCAACATCCCACCAGCCAGCGACCTATGACGGACCATCGCGCGATGAAGTCCTCGCGATGCGACATCAGTACGTCAATCCAGGCGTGCTGACCTATTATCGCGATCCATTGATGATCGTTGAGGGAAACATGCAGTACCTCTACGACGATCAAGGCCGCCGGTACCTCGATGGTTTCGCGGGCATCGTCACGGTCAGCGTCGGTCACTGTCACCCACACGTTGCCGAAGCGGTCAAACAACAGGCCGGCACGCTGCAGCACACCACCACCATTTATTTGCATCCGACGATTGCGAAGTTCGCCGAAAAGCTTGCCTCAAAGATGCCTGAAAACGAGAACGGGCAATCGCTGTCGCAAACCTATTTTACCAACTCAGGAAGCGAAGCCAACGAGATTGCGGTCTTAATGTCGCGTGAGTTCACCGGCAACGCCGATGTGGTCGCACTTCGCAATGCGTATCACGGCGGCACGTCAGCCACGATGGGTTTGACGGCTCATGGAACCTGGAAGTTTCCGTCGAATCCGCAATCGAACATTCATCACACGCTGCCCGGCTATTGCTATCGATGTCCGTTCGGCTTGCGGTATCCGAGTTGCGATATCAAGTGCGCCAAAGACATCAAGAATGTGATCGAATATCAAACGCCCGGCCAAATCGCCTGCTTTATCGGCGAACCCATTCAAGGCGTCGGCGGTGCGGTCACACCACCTGCGGAATACTTTCAAATCGTCTACGACATTGTTCGCCAGCACGGCGGTCTTTGCATCGCCGACGAGGTCCAAGGTGGTTTTGGTCGCACCGGAACGCACTACTGGGCGCACCAAAATTGGGATGTCAAACCAGATGCCATCGTGATGGCAAAAGGGATTGGCAACGGAGCACCACTGGGAGCGGTAACGACCACACCTGATGTTGCGGCCACGATGACCAACCGGATTCACTTCAACACCTACGGGGGTAACCCGGTTTCGATGGCGTCTGGACTAGCGACGATGGAAGTGATCGAGGCCGAAGGCATCCAGGAGAACGCCGATCATGTGGGAGGCATTATCAAGGAAGGTTTGATGGAGCTGAAAGACAAGCACCCATTGATCGGAGACGTTCGCGGTCTCGGTCTAATGTTGGGAATGGAACTAGTAACCGATCGGAAGAGCAAAGAGCCCGCCGCGGCTGCCGCTGCGGACTTGATGGAAATGACGAAGCAACGTGGGTTGATTTTGGGCAAGGGTGGTTTGCACGGGAACGTGATGCGAATCAAACCGCCCATGTGCATCACACCCGACGACGCCGCATTCATGCTCGGCACGATCGATGAGTGCCTGACGGAAATCGCCGCCGCGTCGTAGCAAACACGTCAAAAAAAGACACCTTTGTTGCAGGGACACTCCCGTGTGCCGTCCGCATCTCCTCTTCGGCACACAAAATCTGCCGCCCACCATGCGTTACTCCACCAGCGGTGCCACACTACCCGAGTTACCCGCCGATGTCGCCCTCGCAAACACATCGATGCGAGCTGACGTCAATTGCTCGCCAGCGGGCAGCATGAAACGACCGACGCCAACGCCTTGAAAGTTCACATCTTCAATGGGATGGGGACTTGTGCCGGTCCGATCAATGGCAATCGATTGCATCCGCCACCGGTGCACAACGATTTCGTAGCGAGGGCTCGGTGGCAACGGCACCCGAACTTCCCGCTGGATCGTTTCACCGAGTGGTGACAGCGTTTCAACGGTCTGGACGCGCACCGCACCGGCGTCGCGGGGCAAACGGACTCGCTGCGAGGCACCTGGAGCAAGATCATATCGCGGCTGAATCAGTGGATGCTGTGTGTCGGTCAACGTGACTCGCAATCGATCCGTACTGCTATTGAACAACTCCAGTTCAGCTTTGGGTAATGGTGGCAGCGGCTCGAGCTTCGACGACAAAACAATCGATGCGGGCTGTGTGATCACAGGCGAGAGCGGCGAAACGAGCGGCGTCGGGATCGGCAAGATGGGACGCGGTTGCCATGTGCGGCTGCGACTCAAATCCGACGGGGGCGGAATTTGCCACGCATCCAAGTACGGCAAAAAACCGCGACCCGAACCAATCAGCCGAACCGATACGTTAGCCGGCCCAAACTGCGGCAGCGGTGAATCCAAATCGGCACGCTGGATCGGGCCGACACCAGACCTGGGAAATCGAATGGCTCGATTGAGTTCGAGATTGTAAAACCCGAGGTAGGTGCCACCTGGCAAGTCATACCGAGGCTCCCGTCGGTAAAACCAGCGTGCCCCATTGTTCTCGAAGACCGATAGGCCCGCCGCGCTCAAATCAACCACGCCGGTCACGTTTCCAAACGCGTCGACCATCTCCAAATCGGCCGCACGACTGGATGTCGACAGACCCGCGATGAGAAGCAACCCGCACAACAGCACGCGATGGGGTTGGATGAAGTAGAGACTTTTCGTGCGCATGATCACTCCGGCGGTCTGAGCACGGCGATCCGTGCCGCGTCTACTTTTTACCTAAGTCATCTCGATCCAACACGGCAAAAATCTGGCGAACCTTTATGGACCATCCCGATAGCACCGTGCCACCGTCAAGCGTGTCCTCTTCATAGAGCACGGTGGCATCGATGGATGAGGTGTAGACCGCGATGGTTCGACGAACGGGGTCCACCATCCAAACCAACTCAACACCCGCGTGAAAATACTCGCGGCGTTTGCGAGCCATTTCCGCTCGCGTGTTCCCTTGGCTGATCACCTCCACGACGAGCTCGGGGACAATCTTTGGATAGGCTTCGGATGGCACCTGGCCGCCGGGCAATCGACCAAAGGAAATGTAGGCGACATCGGGTCCGCGAATCAGGTCAGGAAAGAAGGTGATGAAGCCGTCCGCACCGGAGATCAAGCCCAAGCGTTCCTGGTCAACGAATTGACCGAGAAATCGAGCGATTGCCATCGCAATCAAAGATTCCCTAAATCCCACCGCTTTCTCCACCAGATATCCATCGACCAGTTCGCACAAGCGTCCTTCATGATGCGCCTGGACCAGCGAATCCACATTCGCGTTGTCGCTGCCCAGCAACCGCTGCGGTGAGATGCCGCCCAAATCTACCAATGCGTCGGACACGCTGCAGGTCAATGCGGCATTGGCTGCGATGCGTTCAGAGGTTTCGATACTCATAGCGTGATTATACCGCGGTTATGGTTAAGACAACGGCAACAAGGCGAGTGCGGCAGCAACCATGGTTCTGAATGCCGTCGTCAATGTGAGCTCCAAATCGGGTGCGTATTTGGACGAGTGCAAACTGGGGGCGGGAATACCAGTCTGCTCTGCCAGTTTCAAAATCCGCGGTGAAACACTTCCCACGCCGTACATGAAAATCGGCACGCCCGCTTTGCCGTATTGGCTGAAGTCCTCGCCACCCATCGAGGGCTCGCGCTGAACGACATAGTCATCACCCAACAAGTCACGAAAGACCGTGACCACCCTCTGGGTCAGTTGCTCATCGTTGAATAACGAGGGCGTGCCTTCGGAAATGGAAACGATGGGTTCCGGTGCGCGGGAACCCATCGCGACCGCATTGGCTTTCCGCTCGATCGCGTCCAGCAAATGCGATCGAACACCCGAGTCATAGCTTCGCACGGTGAGTTGAAGATGGCATGAGTCGCCGATGATGTTGTGTTTGGTACCACCATGAATGGAACCGACGGTCACCACGGCCGGGTCGGTTGGCTTGATTTCACGCGACACGATCGTTTGCAGCGATGTCACCAGCTCTGCAGCTTGCATGATGGGGTCGACCGTCATCTCAGGTTTGCTGCCATGACCACCTCGACCTCGCATGGTGATGTCCACACTGTCAACGTTTGCTTGACTATACCCTGCGCGATATCCAATCGTCCCGGCAGGCAGATCGGCTGCAACATGAATGGCCACTGCAGCATCGGGTTTTTCGAAACGGGTGAACAAGCCGTCCTCAAGCATCGCCAACGCACCGGCACCGCGCTCCTCAGCGGGTTGTCCGATGATCATCAACGTTCCGGACCATTGATCGCGATGAGCTGACATGAACTTCGCCACCGCCGTCAGGTTGGTCATATGAATGTCATGACCGCAGGCGTGCATGGTGAATGTGGATTCGCCCGAAGCCGTCGTGACCTGTTTGGTCGATGCATACGGCAACCCTGTTTGTTCTGAAACGGGCAAACCATCGAGATCGCAACGTAGCATCAACGTTGGACCGTCACCGTTGTGCAGGATTCCCACCAAGCCATGGCCGCCCACATCGGTCGTGACGTCATAACCAGCTTGAGACCAGGTCTCGGCGAGCGTTGCAGCGGTTTCGGATTCGAAGAAAGAAACTTCCGGATTCTGGTGCAGCTTCTTGTAAAGCGAAACAAACGACGATGCATTTTGATCAAACCACTGCATTGCGAGATCGGACGCTTCCGCTTCCGCGAGGTTCGGTCGAGACGCCACCGCGATCAAGATCGGCAACGCAAAGAGGACATTGGATAATCGCATTTCAGGTGATCGCAAATGTTGGGTTAAGAACATGCCGTCACGGGATCTGAGATTCTCGGGTGACCGTTTCGCCTTCCCAAATGGCCGTGTCCGTATTGGGATCATAGGTCAACACGCGACTGGCGCTTCCCTGGGCGGGAGGAAGATCCACACGCGGTAACCAGCGACGATGCTCGGCTAATATAGCGGCATAATCAGGCTCACCAGCGAGGTTGTGCCACTCGTTTGGGTCCGATCGCATGTCGTAAAGTTCTTCCGTGCCATCGGCGTAGATGATGTAGCGCCAATCGCGCGAACGAACACCATGATTGCCTTGGTTATGACTGGTAATGGCGGGCCGCGACCGCGCGGTTGACGCGTCGGTCAATTGCGGCCGGAGACTAATCCCTTCAAGTTCGTCTCGCTTTTGAAGATCGCAAAGGTCAATCAGTGTCGGATAGATGTCCAATAACTCTGCGGGCTGCTGGCATCGACCCGCGGATATGCCGGGGCCCGCAAAAATCAGGGGCACCCGTGTGCCATCATCCCAGAGCGTGTTCTTGCCCGTGATGTCTTTCTCGCCCAAATGCCATCCATGATCGCCCCACAGCACCACGATCGTGTTTTGATCTAAACCGGTTGCT
>JBCCJB010000242.1:0-6677 GCA_039028015.1 Planctomycetota bacterium | reverse complement strand
CTTGGACGTCGACCTGCCGGTTCTCAGTGGCATCGAGGTTTGCAAGCAGCTGCGGTCCGACGCGACGACGCAAGACATTTTGATTTTGATGCTAAGCGCGCTCGGAGAAGAATCTGATCAAGTCGTTGGGTTCGCCGTCGGCGCCGACGATTATGTGGTCAAGCCCGTCGAAAGCTACAAGGTATTGCTGCAGCGGATCAAAGCGCTTTTGCGTCGACGCGAAACGATGGTGGATGATTCCGATTCCGTCACCCATTTGAATGTTACGGTTGATCGGCGTCGTTTCATGGTTGCGATCGAAGGCGATGTCTTGCCGCTGACCAAAAGTGAGTTTCGTTTGCTCGATACGTTGATTCGGCAACCGGGACGCGCCTTTGACCGGAATGAATTGGTCGATGCCGCCTTGGGCGAAGACACGATGGTGCTAGAGCGAACCATTGACGTTCATGTTCGCGCGTTGCGTAAGAAGATGGGGGTCGCGTCGGATTTGATCGAAACCGTTCGTGGAATCGGATACCGTTTTCGAGAAGCGTGACCACACCAAAGCGGGTCGTTTCAAAACGGGTCGCTTCATGGCGGATCGTAACCGCCGGGATGCCATGGATGGCAGCGGGCAATTCGTTTGGCGGCGCGCCAGAGACCCACAAGTAAGCCGTATTTCTGAATCGCCTCAATGGCGTAGGCACTGCACGTGGGTGAAAAACGGCAGCTTGGGCCAATCAACGGACTGATGATCACTTGGTACCATCGGATCAGGGCCACAGCGACAGTGATCCCCAGGCTTCGACGTTGATCTCCGGAATTGTCTTGCATGTCTGATATTGAAACCGATTCCCCGGCACCGAACCATTCGCGTCATGAAGCCATCGTAACGGCATCGACACAGTGGGAACTAATCGATGATTCAGCGTTTGTCGCCAATTCGGCAACGGTGCTGGGGCATGTCGAAATGCAACGGGAATCAAGTGTTTGGTTTGGCGCGATCTTGCGAGGCGATACGGAAAAAATCGTGATCGGACAGCGAAGCAATGTGCAGGACGGTTGCATCGTTCACTGCGACCCGGGAACGCCGTGTTTGATCGGAAACGACGTGACGATTGGCCATAACGCGGTCGTACATGGCGCGATCGTTGGCGATGGCGCATTGATCGGGATTTCAGCAACCATCCTCAATGGGGCTCGCATCGGGCGTGGCGCGATTGTGGCGGCTGGCGCCTTGGTGACAGAGAACTTCGAAATTCCTGACGGCATGTTGGTGATGGGCAGCCCCGCCAAAATCGTCAAGCCCGTCCGAGAGGATTTGGCGGCCCGAGCTATCGAGGGAACCGCGCACTACGTTGCGCTCGCGAAGCAGTATCGCAAGGCATTTGCGTGCGGCTGAGTTCGAACTCAACACCACTGACCTGGGACACGTTCGCCAACGTGCTTCGTGTCGCGACGCCTCTGATGGTCAGTACCGGGATGTTCTCGCTGGTGCTGTTCATGGATCGCACCATGTTGTTGTGGCATGATCCATCGGAAATGAGTGCTGCGATGGCGTCGGGGAATCTCTTTTGGACGATGGTGTGTCCGATTGTTGGAACCGTGTCGATGACGGGTGCCTTGGTAGGGCAATTGGTGGGTGCCGGTCGCCAGCGTCAGGTAGGTTCCTTACTCTGGCAAGCGGTTTGGTTGTCGCTCATCAGTTTGCCATTGTTCGGTTTGCTGTCGCTGGGTGCCCGAACCTGGTTGGCGTTGACGGATCAGCCTGAAAATCTTCGCGACATGGAAGCGATCTACTTTGCGACGTTGATGTGGGGTGGTGCGGGGGAGGTGATGCAGACCGGTCTGGCGGGTTTCTATTCGGGGATTCACCGAACGCGAACGGTAATGATGGTCAGTTTGATTTCAGGGATGGTCAATCTGATTTTGGATGCGGTGTTGATCTTCGGCTTGGATCCGGCATGGTGGGGTGGTTCGGGTGATCGAATTTTGGAATGGGGAATCTTTGGCGCGGGTTTGGCGAGCACAATCTCATTTTGGTTCAAGGCGGTTTTGTACGCCGGATTGCTGTGCCAGCCAAAATGGCGGCAGACCTACGGGCTCTTTCGCCGTTGGCAGTGGCATGGCCCGATGATGTGGCGGCTGATTTATTTTGGTGTCCCGGCTGGGTTGATGATGGTGACCGAAGCCGGTGGTTTTACCGCAATCGTCTTAAGGATTGGCCGCTTGGGTGATGTGCCGCTGCAGGCAACAACGATGGCGATCAATTTCAATATGATCGCGTTTATTCCTTTGGTTGGATTGTCCATTGCAACATCCGTGTTGGTGGGACAGACCTTGATTCGTGATGGCGCGTCCGTCGCGAGATCTCACGTGATGGCAGCATTGATCATCGGCTGGGGTTATTCAGCCTCGTGGGCGATTGCGTATGGCTGGGCCGGTGAGTTCCTGATTTCGCTTTACGCCGTGTCGCAAGACACGCAAAACGTTGTGGCGACGGACGTGCTGGCGTCGGGTGCGGAAGTCGATGCGGCATTTGCATCAAGAGTCGCAACGGGACTGTTGGGATTTGTTTCGCTGTACGTCGTGTTTGATGCGACTCAGCTGATACTGGCGGGCGCTCTTCGCGGTGCAGGTGATACCTGGTTCGTGCTCGTTGCTTCAGCACTCGTTTCGTTCGGCGCGGTGACCATCGGTGTGGTGTTTGAACCCGCATTTGATCTTGGTTTGCCAAGCGATTCGCCGGAAACGCTCAACGCACTTCAATTTTGGTGGTGGATCATTACTGGATGGGTGCTGGCATTACTCGTCGCAATGGCCGCCCGTTATTGGCAAGGTCGTTGGCAATCGATGCGTATGGTGTGAAGAACGGGCAACCGGCATACCTAAAGAGAATGCTGATTATTCATAGCTGCGGCAAAATGTTGGCCAGTCCTTCCGAGTAAGTCGGGTAAGTCAACAACGGTTGTAAATCGCGTTTCATGGCACGGTTCCAAATTCGTTTGTTGCTTTCGCTGCGAAATCGGACTCCCGCGTCATCGGAAGGCTCGACGAATGTGGGTGTGGGCGATCGAGTCTGTTTGGCGATTTCGAGATAGAAATTGCGACGCACCACCGGTTGATCATCGGCAACCACGTAGAGTGACTGCTTGCGACGTGACGCGTCTAGCGAAGCGAGCGTTACCATCGCCGCATCGTGAACGTGAATGAGATTAAGGAAACCGTCTGGTGGTGACGCGATTGGACGACCCGCGATGACATCAGCGGCACGCGGCACGCGGCCCGGTCCGTAAATGCCGGCCAATCGCAGTGTGACGTGGTTAAAAGGATCACGAAGCTTTCGGAGTGCACTCTCAGCCTGTAAGTGCGCCCGTCCACCTTCTCGGCTGGGTCGTGTCGGTGACGATTCATCAACCCAGACGCCATCAGTTTGATGGTAAACACCCGTGGTGCTGATATAGCTGATCGGTGGCGGAACCGGATGAGTCGAATCCAGTGCTTGGATGAACCGACGTAATCCACCGACTTGCGATTCGTAGCGCGGAACGTGACTTCTGCGGTCATAAGCCACCGCGATCACCACGGCGTCGACCAACGGCGGGTCAACCAGTGTCCTCGGATCATTCCAATCAAGAATGTGCGGCTGTGCTCCCAACTCCGCCACACGCTTGGGTTGCGATCGCGTGGTTGCGATCACGGTCCAGCCATCTTCGATTGCGATTTGAGCGATTCGCTTGCCGAGATAGCCGCAGCCAACGATTAACAGCTTACGCGTCATGCGGTGTGCCACGTTGCGTCATCACGTTGCTAAACTGTTGCATATGAAATACATCTTAATTGTGATTGGTTTACTTGGCGTCGCGTCTTGGCACGCGTGCTGTTCTGCAGAACCAGCGGAGCCCGTTCGAAGACCCAATGTGGTCTGGATTGTTGCCGACGATCTGGGTTTGGAATTGTCCTGTTATGGATACCCCGATTTGGCAACGCCGCATATGGATCGTCTCGCTAACGCTGGTCGACGATTCACGCACGCGTTTGCGACGTCGCCGGTGTGCTCGGCATCGCGGACCGCATTTCAAACGGGACGCTATCAAACGGCCATCGGTGGGCATCATCATCTGACTCGGGATCCTCAGGTCCTTCCGCCCGATGTGCCGACCGTGACGGAATTGTTGCGTGATGCGGGCTACTTTGTTTGCAACGGAGACGGCACGCCGAGTTCAAAGCCCGGCAAAATGCACTTTAACTTTGTCGCAGATCGATCCACGTATTTTGACGGGACGGATTGGTCGCAACGCGCGACAGGTCAGCCATTTTTTGCTCAGGTTCAAATCAAACAACCTCATCGCCCTTTCGAAAAGGCAATTCGAATTCGCGATGACGCTCCGATCCCGCCGGTTTATCCCGAACACGCGATCACGCGAGCGGATTGGTCGAATTATCTGGCCAGCATCGAACTGCTCGATCAAAAGGTCGGACGCGTGCTGGATCGGCTGGAGTCAGAGCGGCTCATCAGCAACACCCTTGTGATTTTGTTTGGCGATCACGGTCGACCCCATGTTTGGGACAAGCAGTGGCTGACCGACGGTGGTCTGCAGATCCCGCTGATCATCCAGTTTCCGGGCACGCAGTCGGCGGGCGTGATTGACGATCGATTGGTTTCGCTTCTTGATCTGATGCCGACCACGTTGATCGCGGTGGGTTTGGCCGACGAGTATCAATCGCTGATCGAAAGGCTGCCGGGTGGGAATTTGCTGGATCTTGATTGGCTCGGCCATGACGTTTTGTTTGCGGCTCGTGATCGCTGCGGGGACGCGCCAGATCGAATTCGATCGGTTCGCTCACGAGGCTTCCGCTTGACTCGAAACCTGGAGCCTCATCGCCCGTACACACAACACAGCGGCTACAAAAAGCTTCAGTATCCGGTCCTGACGCTGATGCGGGTCCTGCATCAACGTGGCCAGTGGGATTCGCCTTGGATGGCGACCGAGCGACCGATCGAAGAGCTGTACGACCTTCGTGATGACCCGCATCAACTTCGGAATATCGCTGGTGATCCAGAGTATCACGACACGCGAAGATCTCTTGCGGCGCAATTGGATCGATGGATGGAGCAGTGTGATATTGCGGGGCAAAAAGATGAATCGATGTCGGTTGATATCCCGAAGTTGCTAGCGGAAAAACGACAATGGTACGAGCGTGCGATGAAACGACGTGGTTTGTCGCCGGACATCACTGACGAAGCGTATCTGAATTGGTGGTATCGAGAATTGGGTGTTGAATAAGCCAACCCAACGCTTTAGCTCTCTGGTGCATCGTTTGGATGATCAAGCGAGAGCCAATCGCCGTCGTCAATTGTCGGTGCATCAAGGCGATGGAACTGGATTGATCGACGCTGGCGGCAACCGGTTGATCAATTTCGGCAGCAATGATTACCTCGGGCTGGTTGCCGATTCGATTGTGACCGTTTCGTCAGAAAACCTCGGTGCAACGGCCAGCCCGCTGGTTTGCGGCTGGTCGCCCGAGCACGAGCGGCTGCGGGATGCCATCTGTCATCTGGAGCAGACTGAGTCAGCCGTGGTCTTTGCCAGTGGCTATGCCGCATGTTCCGGCACGATCGCAACGCTTGCAATCGATGGTGATTTGATTCTGAGTGATCAACTCAACCATGCTTCGTTGATTGATGGTTGTCGATTGGCTCGAAGCCAAACTGTCGTCTATCCGCATCGCGACGTGAATTTTGTCGATGATCATTTGCGACGATATCGCGGCGAATATCATGATGTGTGGTTGGTGACCGATTCGGTGTTCAGCATGGACGGTGACGTCGCTCCGCTGATCCCACTGATTGAGATTGCCTCGCGATATAACGCGTACTTGGTTGTCGATGAAGCGCACGCAACGGGTGTGCTGGGCGATCGAGGTTCGGGTCTCTGTGAGGCCATGGGTGTGGCCGATCGTGTTGATGTTCGTATTGGGACGCTTTCCAAAGCGGTCGGTTGTCAGGGCGGGTTCGCCGCCGGACCCAAAGTGGTGATCGACACGCTGATCCAGTCGTGTCGTTCGTTGATTTTTAGCACGGCACTGTCGCCGGTCATCGCAAACGCAGCGTGCGGCATTGTTGAATTGCTGCCGCGAATGGCGGATCGTCGCCGCCGGGTTGCCGAGCATGCGAAACGGCTTCGCGAGGGTATTGCGGCGCACGTGAAACACGATCCGATCGAGCAAGCAATCCCGATCGTGCCGGTCATCACCGGAAGCGATCTTTCCGCGCTCCAGGCGAGCGAGCGATTGCATTATCAGGGCTGCTGGGTGCCCGCGATTCGTCCGCCAACGGTACCGCGTGACCAATCGCGTCTGAGAATTTCCTTGTCAGCCGCACACGATTGCGAGCAAATCAGTCGCTTGATTGACGCGTTGAGTGCATTACCGGACTGAGAAAGCGTCGATTCTTCATTGCGACCTGACGATTCGATTCAATGTGCGCATCCCGCACGACCGATACAACGATCGAATCACTCTTTTTGTATCTCAGGGCGAGAATCAAATGTCACGCGGTTGCAACTCATCTCCATCTCACCCACGATCGCTTCGGTCTAGGGTAATTTGCGGGTATCCAAACGTTTTCGTCGCCGTGGCGATGCCCTACCTGGCCATATTTGGGTTGACCCAAGCGGGCCCGTTCTCGCTAGCGG
>JBCCJB010000241.1:0-6677 GCA_039028015.1 Planctomycetota bacterium | reverse complement strand
TTGAAGATGAAGACAACGGCTTGGACGACGTTGAGCTGGAAGGGCTTCGGCAACGACTGGCAACGGAAACCGGACGCTTTGGCGATCGGCGGTGTCACCTCACCGTCATCGGTGAGAAATCCCAAATCGACCGGTTTACGGACCTTCTCAATAAATGCTTTCTGACAAGTGATGAAATCGATCACTGGCAGTCCGGAGGTACGTTCGATGATCCTTGGCCAACCGAATTGGTTCAAAAAAGCTACTAACGGTTACCAAAGCTGCTCGACCTGCTGCACTGAGCATGTTGAACGTCGACGTAGATCGATAACTAAGCGTTGACTCTGGATGTCGCATCGACGGGGACGAGCCCCGTCCTACGCGACTTAATTCGATACTCTAGCCCATGTCGATTTCATAGCCTTCGCGATAGGGACGCGAAAGAAACTTGGAGGCTTCCGTATCACCCACGATTTCGCGTTTCTTAGCGTCCCACTGGATTGACCGATCGAGTCGCATTGCGATGTTCGATAAATGACAGATCTCAAGCATTCGGTTGTGACTCGGCACGTCTGAGATCGGTGTGCCGCGTGATCGCATGGCTTCCATGAAATTGGCAACATGGTTTTTGCTGATCGGTCCACCATAAACCGCTTCGATCGCACCATCAGGCAATGGATTCTGCTCAAGTTTTTCGACGGGCGCGCCAACGATCTTTCCGCGATTGACGAAGAATCGGCCCTGTGAACCCTCGAACAGAACGCCATTATCGCCACCACTCTTGATGATCAGCTCGACATCGCCCGGCATCGCAACCTTGACCGTAAACTCCATCGCCGAGTTGTAGCGATCGTCATGCATAGGATAACCATCTTTGTGCTCGCAAGCCATCTTGAACTCGACCGGTGTGATTTGGCTGGGCCCAGTGTCGGTCGTCCCCAAACCCCAATTGGCAATGTCGACATGGTGAGCACCCCAATCGGTCATGCGGCCACCGCTATACGCATGCCACATTCGGAATGAATAGTGACCGTTGCTATACAGTGGCACGCCACCTCCATAACCCTCGCGCAATTGAGGCAATGCTCGGTACGGAACTTCTGGCGTCGGTCCGAGCCAAAAATCCCAATCCAAACCTTCGGGAACCTCCGCTTCGGGCAGCGGTGGACTGCTGGGGAATCCATTGATGCCACAGGTCACGCGTTTGACGTCACCGATGCGACCATCACGAAGCATCGCGATCGCTTGCACAAACTGACGCCCGGAACGCTGCATCGTTCCAACCTGAAAGACGCGACCGGTTTTCGCGATGACCGATTCGATCAATTTGCCTTCGGCGATCGTAAGGGTGAGCGGCTTTTCGCAGTAAACATCTTTCCCGGCCAACATCGCTTCCACGGCGATCTTGGTGTGCCAATGATCTGGCGTCGCAATCAATACGGCATCCACATCATCACGCCGAATCACTTCGCGATAATCACGAACCGTGTCAGGTCGTGGGCGGTCTTTCTTCGACGCGATCTCGTCGGCATAACTCTGCAGAATTGCGTCATCGACATCCGCCAAAGCAACAATATCAGCGCCGGCAGCGAGCGCACCACGCGTGATGACTTTACCTTGGTTCCGCAACCCGATCGTTGCCATGGCGATGCGATCATTCGGCGATGCCGCGTAGCCGCGACGAGCGAGCGGCGACAGCGTGACAGCCGAGCCAGCGGCTAAGCCCTGCAAAAACGTACGTCGAGTGGTGTGCGTCATGACCATTCAAATAAAGATTCGAAAACGAAAAGTGGGGTGTGAGTCGGAAGAGTCTATACCAACCAAATCGTGATTGTTCGTCATGTCACTTGACTTGAAACAAATCGCTCAAAACGAGTGTCTCGATCAGATCCCTGAGTGGGTATTCGTTTGCCTCAAGAGAATCAATCATCTTTTCAATCAAGTGTCTCTCGGTGTAGTTCGGCTTTCGACCGCTGGCGTAGGTCATCAACTTTTCAGTGATGCACTGAGCCACCTGCCTAGGAGCGTTTGCGAGATAACGCTTCAGATCCGTGACGTCAGAAAGCTGCGTTCCATCGGGAAGCTGACCGGCGGTCTCAACGGGCAAACCTTTTTCGCCCGACCGATTCTTGGGATACCGATCACGCCAGCGGCCAATCGCATCGAAGCTTTCAAGGACAAAACCGACAGGATCGATATCACGATGGCACGCAGCACAGCTCGATTCCGACATGTGCCGGGCCAACAGGTCGCGTGGCGACGTGGCACCGGCGGTATCCGGCGTCAACGCGGGCACCGCTTTGGGTGGCTCGGGTGGAGGTGACCCCAAGATGTTGCTCAAGACCCAGACGCCGCGTAGCACCGGCTGTGTGTCAACGCCATTGGCGGTTGCCATCATCACCGCGGGCATCGTCAACAAACCGCCACGCCAGTCGTCCGACGCAACGGAGACGCGCCGCATCTGACGATCGGTATTCTTGCCTTTGCGATCACTCGCCAATTGATCCCTATCGATGCCATAGATATCGCGTCCCACAGCTCCGTTGGTGAACACAAAGTCGGGTGCGATCAAATCTCGTACGGGAAGGTTCGCATCAATCGCATGTTGAAGCGTTTGATAAACCTCTGCTTTCATCCCTTCGCGGTGGTCCGCCGTGAATCTTCTGATCAATCGCGTATCCGGCATCAAGCGATCCACCGCATCCAAGCCCAACCACGCACTTGCGAAATCGACGACAAGACGATCGCTATGGTCGCGAAGCAGACGACGCGTCTGCGCTTGCAACACCTGTTTTCTTGAGAGCACGCCATCAGCGGCTGTTCGATACAGTTCTGCGTCGGGAGGTCCGCTGGTTAAAAAGTAAGACAGACGACTCGCCAATTCGAAGTCATCCAATTGACCGGAACCAACCTCTCGATAGAGAAACGCTGGTGAAATGAGAGCGGTTCGCACCGCGAGATGCATTCCGCGGTCCGACGCACCGGTCACTCTGGTTTCGCGACGAACAAGCGAACAATAGGCATCGACCTCGGAGCGTGTTGGCGGTCTTCGAAACAGTATTTCAAGAAACCCATCAAAAAACGAACGAACAGACTGTTCATCATCCCAGTCGCGATCTTTCCCGACGAATCGCTCGCGTTCCAAACGAGCTTTCGCCTGGGACCGATCCTCATACGTGGTCACGGGACCGCGAATCGTGACGGATTCGATCGCCACGTAGGGCCCTTCCTCGAAGAACTTATATACAAGCGTTTCACCGCTACTAACCGAATTCTTTTTCGCGATCGAGTTAACCAAACTGTCCAAACGCATTGCCTCAAGCGGCTGCGATCCCGCTGGTATCGTTGACATGGCTTGCTTCAATCGATCCCAGCCACTGCCACCACGAGGTGGAGAACCAATTTGTTCCCAAGCAGCCGCCAACCGCGGTTCGGCGGTAAACAAATCCTTAACAGTCGTTTGAAACGCTTCCTTATCTTCGTAATCAAAGGGACCGTTTGGGTATCGAAACTGCACCCATCCGCCACGGTCGATCGCAATCGAACGTGTAAGACGATGCGATTCTCCAGGAGCCAATTCCAGTTCGACAACATCGGGCGCGGACTTGCCCGTCGTCGGTTCGCCCGTCTTCGGATTGCCCGTCTTCGGATTGCCCGTCATCTGGCTCGATTGCAATCTCAAAATGGGCGTCGGGACATTGATTCCATTGGGAACATACGATCGAGCCTTGACGGTGACCTCATACACACCGCTGGCGGGTGCCTCGAACTTGCTGGGCCATGTGGCATGACGCACAACACTCGTGCCGGAGGAAGCGAGACGCATTTCCCCATCGGTCAAAAATGCGGACGAGTAGCTAACCACGAGGTCTTTCGCGGGCACATGAACCTGTTGGTTCGGCACAACGTCCGTCGGTGGCGGAAACATCTGGTCGGCAATGTTGGCGGCGGAATCAGCAAAGGCTTCTAGGTGTGAAGCCGCCATTACCAAGGTGTTGCCTTGGTTATCAAACCCATCCAGCAACGTGTCCGGTGGAAAACCAATGGGTAACTCAAAGGACGAAAGACCGAACACGCTTCGAATGCTATTGGCATATTCTCGAGCGCTCAGTCGACGCAGCGTCATACCTCCAACAGGACTGTGTTGCCGCAGGTTTTCGTCCAACCAGCGTAAAATGATGCTTCGATCCTGATTCGTCGGTGCATCAAAATCAGCTGGTGGCATGATGCCTTTGGACACGAACTGATGCACGCGTTCCATCTCATGTCGCGTGTGCGGATGCGACCAGTCCAGGTGATCCAGTTGGAGAACATAATCACCCTCGGCAAACGACGCGTCGTGGCAATCAAGACAATACTGGGCGAGCAATTGTGGTCCATCCACAGCCGCCACATGTGACGTGTCCGCCACGAACATGACACTCAGAACCAATCCGGATTGAAATGCGAGTCGATGCATGACGCTCATCATCTCAAGTCCAATGATCAACCCGCCCCGATACGTCCGAGAACTGGTCTGTCTCGACGCCGAAATGCTGCAGGAGACTGACAAAAACATTGCCGAGTTTGGGACCACTTTCGCTGCTAGGATCTGCTGCGACATGCGACCCATGACGAAGACCGCCACCGGCGATCAGAGTCGGCAGATCACGATTGCTATGACGACTCGCGTCGCCCATCCCCGTGCCAAACATGACGACAGTTGAATCAAGAAGCGACCGACCGTGCTCATCGGTCCGATCTTTGAGCTGAGATAGAAATCTCGCGAGGCATCGCATGTGCTCGGTTTCAACGCGGATCAAATCACGAATCAAATCAGGATCGTTGCCATGATGCGAAAGGGCGTGATAACCAGCTCGCATTGTTTGCCCATCGAGCGTGAAGACTTGCCCCAG
Organism: Planctomycetota bacterium; assembly: GCA_039028015.1. Classification (GTDB taxonomy): domain Bacteria; phylum Planctomycetota; class Planctomycetia; order Pirellulales; family Pirellulaceae; genus Rhodopirellula. Next base: position 1,803 of record JBCCJB010000241.1, on the reverse strand, counting down.
GCCCGCAATAAATAGGGTCGCCACGCGCGTTGAGTCCGTCTGCAACGCCAATGCGATCAGATCAAACATCATCTGTTCACATTCCAACATCATCGTCGGCGCCATCGGATCGTAAGCGGGCAACTCGTAATCCACTTCTTGCACGCCGTCGGCCAAATGCGTCAACTGACGCGTCATGCGAGTTTCCAATTCTCGCAACGACGAAAAATATTCCTGCAACTTTCGTTGATCATCAGTACCAAGTCGATGCTTCAGCATCCGCGCGTCTTCTTGGACCACGTCCAACGCACTTTGACCGCTACGTAGAAGGTATTCTTGTCGAGCGAGATCATCGGCCGACGCAAACAACTTTCGATAAACAACGCTGGGGCGATTGATCATCGGCAGCGGTACGCCTTGACGCGAGAACACCATCCGCTGTCTGGGAATATCACCGGCACACAGCTGCATCGATTCGAACCGCGTATCGCCACCAATCTGCTCAGCGACCATTTGGTCGAGCGACATCGATCCGATTCGTTTGCCGCAAAGATAATTGTCCCAATTGAGGTGGCCGTTTCCCGCACGATGATCAAATCCTGAAAATAACGTCACTTCATCGCGATGGGCCTCGAGCGGCTTCATCAACGGGGTCATCTCAAAATTTCGACCGCTTGTTTCGGGGTAAAGTGCCTTTCGAAATAAGCCGAGATTGGAACCGATACAAACGAACCGTTTTGCGCCAGAGACAGGGTCCTCAGTAGCAACACTAGAATTCGCCACGGGCTCACCCGAAGCTCGTCCCAACGATGACATCATAGGGAGTGCGAGTGTCACACCAGCGGACTTAAGCAGTGTCCGACGTCCGTCGTGGATCAAATTCATCATGGCGGGCTCGCGCAAAAAGAAACGCAAGTGAGAAATAGGCGGGAGGTGGGATGGGAGAGAGTAACTTGATAGCTGGTTCGATTCATCAACGCAAGTTTTTGCGCCGGTTCGTCTCCTACTCTGTTAAAAACCGAATGCGGACCACGAAACCCAACAATGGACCGCTAGTCGCGGTGGTCTTATTCGGCGGTCGAAATCAGCTCGACCGAGTGGACGTCGATCGCTTCTTGGCCGGGAATATTGGGCGAAGAAAGCCTCAAAGTGGATCGCCCCTTCGGTAGGGGTAATGTTCCAAGCGAAAGCGGTTCAAAGTCCTTGACGAAATAGTGTGAATTGGCGACTCGTTCCTTGGACTTGTCGTACAGCGGCGGATCAAAAGCTCGCATGACATTCTGCTCCGTTGATGCTCCGCGGTCCGTTGCAATGCGAATGGTCACGCCCACATCTGATTGCCGGCATGTCTGATAAACGATTGCGTCGAATTCGCCCGCCTCGGCGACCGTGATCTCCCACGTGATGGAGTCTTGGTCGCTGGTCCAATTTTCGAAAAACGAATTGTTTGGGGCTTTGGAACTTCGCCGAATGGTCCCATGCGGGACCCCGTCGCGTGCCGGTAGCGTGGTCGAAGCCGCATAGCCGACCGTGAAAGGACGGTCGGCGAACGTCGCGGTTAGCTGGGACATCTCAGCACGAAATCGACTGGCCTGTCGGCGTAACTTTTGGGCTCGGGCCGGGTATTGATTGGCAACGTCGACATGTTGCCCACGATCATTCTCAATATCAAACAACGCACCGTTTTGATCCAAACGAAATCGCTGATCACGAATGCTGACTCGGTTCCTCCAAATGCTGAAAAGCATTCGAGGCGACCATTTCGCATCATGCTGCAAAAGCAGCGACGAGACATCACGGCCATCCGTTGGATAATTGGTTTCA
>JBCCJB010000240.1:0-6690 GCA_039028015.1 Planctomycetota bacterium | reverse complement strand
GAGACTTGTTGCGACGACATGGTGCCCGATTTGATCGCTTCGTCCAGCAGGGAACGAAGATGATTAACACGTGGATCATGCATACGAATCCCTGCGGCTTCTCGGTAGGCCAATTCAGCCTTTGCTATCAATCCGTACTGAAGACACCAAATACCATCGTTGACCCATTCCTCGACAAATTGGTCCGGATGGTGATGTAGTAGCTCGCGATTCCATCCTCGGGATTGCCGAAAACGACGGCGCATGACCTGCAATCGATCCAAATCGGGTTCAACCGCGATGATTCGTTTGATTGGGACCGAAATGGTGGAACCATCATTGAAGTGCAGTTGCACCGACGCCGGATCGCTTGCCGGTTGCACATCACCGTGAATCACTCGATCGGAGCTCAGCAAGACATACATCGTCTCGCCAAATGTGGGGCTCGAAATCGCAGCGATCACCGCAACCCAAGCCACCGTTGAAATCGGCTTCCTGGGGCAACGCTGGGGAGCCCGAAATTGCTCAAAAACACCCATGTTCGGGTGCTACCAAAGCCCGCGTCACCACGTCAACTCAGACCGTTTGCCCTATCGCCCGATCACAGAATTTGACGAAACTTCGTACTTGCACGACAGCAGGACGGCTACGGCTCACTTGAAAGAAGCAGGGAAGAAATGGGACCGCTCACTCGTGATCCATCGTGGACGCGTTGCAGGTTTTGGCTGACAGCGTTTCTGTTTCTTGCTACCGCAAGTGCGGCGGCGGATGGTTGGACGCAGCAACCGTGGATACCGGTCGAGCCGATTCCGAGTTCCAATCCGCCGCAGGCATGGCCCTTTGCATCGCCACAGCCACCACCATCGCCAGAAATCGCAACCCGTCAGCCGCCGATCAAGCCCGTCGCCGCGTTCCTGCCGCTACAGGACAACGATGAAAGTGACAGCAGCGGTGACGCACCGAACGACTCGGTCGAATTGCCGATTCCCCTCGATGCGCCGCTCAACAATTTGCCGGCGGTCGCGGAAGCGATCCAGACCATTGCGGACGCTGCATCGATCGACGAAGTCCTGCAAAAACGTGCTGTGGAAACTCTGGGAGAACTGCAGGAAACACTCAAATCGCGTCAAAAGTGGGCCGATCAGCTGGCCGCGATCAACAAAGAGCTGGCAACCATTTCGATCAAAACAGAGGTTGCACGAGCCGCAGCCGACAAGCAGCCATCGATCCCGGAGATCAACACCGAATTCAAGATGATCGAGCAGGTGGCCCAGGAAAGGAATGCCGCAAAAAATCAATTGACCGCTGCCCAGGAAGATCTGCGTCGTATCGATGAGGCGATTGCGAACCGGACTGATCGGATCGAGAAATTGCCCACCGAAATCGCCGATGCACGAAAGCGTGTCGACGAACTCAAGAACGCGTCTGTCGGAAAGATCAACGATGACCCCGACGGTTTGCTTCGCATGCTGATGACCCGGCAGCAACAGGCGGCACTCGTCACGGCGGAAAGCCTGGTGGAGAAACTGATCGCCGAACAAACGCTCTACGAATCACAAACCGATCTGCTTCCATTGCAACGAACTGCCCAAGAGAAAAAAGTTGCGGTTGCCGAAGCCGTTTTTCGAGCCTGGTCCACAAAACTAAGCGAGTTTCGTCAGAGCCAGATCGAGAAAGATCTCAAGGCATTCAAACAAGAATTGACTGACAAGGGGATCGCTCCAAGCCAATCGTACATTCTTTCGCGCGAAACCGAATGGCTCGACACGGTTCATCAGACCGAAAGTGTGGACCAGAAAGTCAATATCGAGCAGGCTCGCTCAATCGAGCTGACCGAAGAGCGTCGTCAGCGAATTGAAGAGATTGAAAGCAGCATTTCTCGCACGGGCGCCTTACCAAGCAGCCTGGGACTGAAACTGCAACTGCTTCGGAGGCGATTGCCATCCATCCCGCAGCTTCGAAGTCAAATCGACGAGGTCAATGAACAAATCGAAAATGCTCGTCAGATGCAGACCGAACTTGACTTAGTGCTCGAAAGGGCCGCGGTGCGAAACGGTGCACCACCGCTCAGCGGTCAACTCCCCATCACAGGTTTGACTCCCGACGGAACACCGTTCACCACCGTGACACCGTCGGAAGTCTCGTTGATCGAGCAATTTCGTCAGGATCTTTCAAAGCATCAAAATCGATTGCTCGACTTGCAGACTCAACTCGAGAGCCAGCGGGCCAGCGTGGTTGCATTGTTGGATTTGATCGACACCAACGTGGTCTGGATCCGCAATCAATCGCCGCTGCGGTGGTCCGATCTGGGACAGTCATGGGAGGCCCTGCGATGGATTGTCAAACCGCAGCATTGGTGGCTGCTCAGTGGTGAAATCCTCCGCGGATTCTTCAAGCGATTAGAGCTACTGGTGATACTGCTGGTATGCATTGGAGCCATCGTCTTCGCTGGTAAGAGGCTACGTCAACGCATCACCATGTATGGCAAGCGTGCCCAGGATCGGGCCAGCGTCACGTTGCGACCAACACTCTCGGCCACGTTGATCTCGTTGGCACTGGTGCTTCCACTTGCGACCATCTTTTTCGTGATTGGCGAAGCCTTGAGTGCCTCAACGTTAAAACAGCCGCTTGTCGCAGCAGCCCAGTCCGCATTTCGTCTGGCCGCCATCGCTGTTTTGCCGCTTGAGCTCTTGCGTCAATGTTTGCGTCCCGGTGGGTTGGCCGTCGCTCACTTCAGTGCCAACGAGAATGCGCTTCGTGGCACGCGTCGCTGGCTACGCATCCTGATTGATATTGGTCTGCCGTTACTCTTGCTGTTCGGCATTGCCGATGGCATTGGGCAATGGCCCAGCGCCGAAGCCATGGCCCGATTGGTATTGATCGCCGGCATGGTGTTCTTAAGCGTTTTTCTCTGGCAAACGCTTGAACCACGTCGCGGCATTCTATCGATGAGAATTGCGGCGGCTCCGGACAGCTGGCTCGCTCGTCTCAGATACGTATGGTTTGGTCCCATCGTAGCGATCCCATTGGTTCTGGCGCTGGTCGCGGTGATGGGTTACGGCAGCGGAGCTCGCGTGTTGATCGAACGTCTTTACTGGACGCTTTGGTTGGCATTGCTGTCGTATTTCGTGGGCGGCATCGTACGTCGGTGGTTATTGACCCAACGACGACGATTGACGCTTGCCGTGCATCGCGAACGCCTCGAAGAATCGCAACGTCTGGATGCCTCCAACGCGCAGGGCGTCGAAGTCGAACCAACCACGACGATGGCGGCTTCGGAGATCAACGCGCAAACCTCACGTTTGGTTCAGACCTTTCTTTTTATCGGAGCACTGATCGGTGTCGCGTGGATCTGGTCTCCCGTGCTTCCCGCAGTTAAGTATCTCGACGGCGTGGAATTGTGGAGCGTCGAGAGCGAACGTGGCAAACTCACACCGATCACACTGGCCAACCTGGTCGTCGCGTTACCCGTCGTTGTTTTGACCTGGGCATCGGTGCGAAATCTTCCCGGGTTAGTCGAGGGCTTTTTGCTGGAGCGACTGCCACTAGACAAGCCGGCCCGATACGCCATCACGACCTTGGGCACGTACGCCTTGGCCACGATCGGGATTCTGATTAGTTCGCAAGCCCTGGGTGTGCGTTGGGACAATATTCAGTGGCTCGTGGCGGCATTGGGCGTTGGCCTGGGGTTTGGTCTGCAGGAGATCTTCGCCAACTTCATCAGCGGACTGATTCTGTTGTTCGAACAGCCCATTCGAATCGGTGACATTGTCACGTTGGGTGACACGACCGGCGTGGTGGCGCGGATTCGAATGCGAGCGACGACCGTCACCAACTGGGATCGCCAAGAATTGATCATCCCCAACAAAGACCTAATCACGGGCCGTCTGGTCAACTGGACGCTATCGGACAGCATGAATCGCGTGGTCATCAACGTCGGCGTCGCGTACGGAAGCAATACCGACCAAGCTTGCGACTTGCTTAGGGAAATCTGCAACGCTCATCCTCGGATTGCCGATGACCCGGCTCCGCTGGTGACATTCTAAGGCTTCGGCGATTCCACGTTGAACTTGGTCGTGCGTTGCTTCCTGTCAACGCTCGACGAACGATTGTTGACGATTCATCAGCTGCACACTGACATTCATAACCGGTTCAACGACGCAGGCATTGAAATCGCATTCCCACAACGCGACCTTCATTTGCGTTCTTGCCCACCGGAAGTCATCGCTAGCCTATCCCAGACCAAGGCAGCGTGATGATGCTACAAATCAATCCGGCAACCCCGTTGCTGGCTTTCAGCAACGGCACGCAGCACCGACGCAGCACAGTGGACATCATCAAGTCCACTGACATTGCGGATCAAACTCGTGACCGCGCGGTGAAATTGACCCAGCATCTTTTCGCCAATTGACGTTTCGTTGTCGAGCGATTCTTGATGACGACCTGCGTCGTCAAACCAGACCAGCCCATTGGGCAAATCGATAAAAGCAATACCGGACTGGCAACGCACCTGCATTTCCGCGGGCGGCCGGAAACCGATCGCCTCGGGCCAATGCGACGGGATGTAAGTGCCACAGCTCAGTTGAGCCATTGCTGGTACCGTTGATTCCCTTTGGTAAGACATCGTCAGTGCTTGATAATCGAGCGAACGTGAATCCACCGACGCGGTGGTGTTCGACGCAATTTCGTTTGACGTGACTTCGGTTGCTGGACTTATCGACAGCACCGATTGCGGACGGCTATCCATCACGTAATTGGTCCAGTCGATCATCTCGATCAATTCGGCTCGCGTGGCATGATCTCGGTCATCACACTGTTTCATTCCGGCAAAGCCGGTTTCACTCGCAAACCGCTTTGCACTGGACCGTTGACGCAGCAACTTTTGATCGATGTTGATTCGTTTGTGACAAAAAACGAGTTGCGGTGGCCCAAGGTGGGTCGCAATCAGTTCTTTCAAACGCAACGTCGCCGGCGCGAAACGTCGTGGCAAGCTGGCCATAAACGCCACGCCTGAATTTTCCACGCATGTCATAAAATCGCCGTCGGTTTGCGGGTTCAAATCGAGCTGACCCGCCCAAAAAACCGCTCGGCCGGCGCGGCATGCCGCCATCGCGGGCAGGAATCGCAACCAGGATGATTCCAAAACCAAAATCGCATCAATGTCATCGCGACGGACCATCATCTGGTAGCCATCGCAGGGGTCTGCCTGAAACTCCATCGCGGCGTTCTCAGCCAACTTCGCGACATCAGCGTAAACGGCTCGCACGTCAAAACGCTCCGACAGCATGCGCAACGCCGGGCGGTGCATCGACTGCCAATGGGTTCCTAACCCAACCAGACCAACACGCAGCTTCATTAGCTACAGATCTTCCGGCAACGTTTCTTCTTCGGCAAACCGTCGCATGACGGGGCTATCACCAGCAGCATTTTCAGAATACGCCAAAGGATGAATCAAATCGGAGTCGCGTTCCATCTTGGTTTCGGTGTGATCGTCATCCTCAAGGATGGCGTTCAACGGCACTTCGGTTTGCACCAATGCTTGATCACCAGGTTCATCAATCGGATCGGGCTGTGACACAACCACCGTGATGTTGTCCTCACCGCCCGCATCATTGGCCATGGCCACCAAACGATGACAGATCGCTTGAACATCGTGACCGCCATCGACCACGACATCCGCAATCATCTGATGCGAAAGATATCGGCTCAGACCGTCGCTGCAGAGCACCAATGAATCGCCAGGCTGTAATTCAAATCGTTGCACGTCAGCTAACAGTTCCTGCTCACCGGATCCGCCCAGCACATTCCACAACACGTTGGACCACCGACTGGATGCTTCCTCTTCAGGTTTGAGTCCACCCGCTTCAACCATTTGTCGCGCCAGGGTGTGGTCGGTCGTCAATTGGCGACACACCCCATCGCGAATCAAATAACAACGTGAATCTCCCGCGTGCACCACATATAAGTGAGGCCAAACAATATGTGCCATCGTCAGGGTCGTGCCCATGCCGCGGTTTGACGCATCATTAGCAGCCTCGGACAAAACCTTGGCATGAGCCCGTCGGAGCAGTCGTTGCAGTGAATGGACGAACTCTTCTTCAGCATCATCATCACGCTGAAGAAACCAATGCACCCGATTGAGAAGCTGAGAAATCAAATTGTCGACAGCGATACTGCTGGCACGACGGCCCGACGCATGCCCACCCATTCCGTCGGCAACGACCAATACCTGCCCCCGTGCTCCACCAAACAATCGTGAATCGGAATGCACCGGCAAACTGGTCGCGCGGACCATCATCGATTTGCGAAGTTCCGCGATCAAAAATTGATCCTGATTATCGGCGCGTTTGCGTCCAACGTCGGTCAAACCGCCGACACGGCAAACCTCTTCGGCTGGAGATTGATTCATGAAATGTCGCCGTTTCTATGACACCAAGCGGGACCGCCTGTCGGAATTGTACCCGCGCCGGGAGTATATTTGTGGCGATGAGCATCAAACAAATCCTATGCAGTTCGATTTTCTTCATCGCGGCCCATCTGTTTCATCTAAGCGGATCCATTACGCCCGCTGCGTTTGCCCAATCCGAATTGCAAACGCAATCAACAGCTGCAACAAGCGTCATTTCGAGTGAATCGGTCGCACCTCAATCAATCCGAGTCGCGACATTTAACGTTTCACTGTATCGCGATGCGAAAGGGCAGCTCAGCAAG
>JBCCJB010000239.1:0-6692 GCA_039028015.1 Planctomycetota bacterium | reverse complement strand
CTACAACGTTGCACGCGGCATCGGTGTTTCCCGACGGTTTCGGATTTGGGCAATCGTTAGCTGACTCACAACGAATCGATTGTCACCCACGTAATAATCGTGGTACGAGTGCTTACGTCTAACCACAATCGGACGTGAGTTCGCCCTGTGCCAAGAGTCGCTCTTTAGCAGAGCAAAAGGAACTACTTTCTTGAGTGTGATCATCCCGCGACTCGTCACGCATCGCGAGTCCGCGTCACGAATCAGTCCGTTTGCTTGGCGAAACCTGAAGCTTATTGGATCTCAATTCCCATTCAGTATAGAAATAGAATCCGAGCATGTCGCTGACCTTACGGTATCTCATTGTTCTGCTAACGATCCCGGCGATACTTCAAACGCGTGGCCAGCAGTTGCTCGCTGATGGAGTCATTCAGATTGATTTGGTGGCTGATGGCGATAGCCGTTGGTATCAGTGGGATGCCGAGGTATTCGCCCAACTGAACCGTGGTCGTAACGGCGATCCAAGCTTGGATGGCTTCTATTTCACTGCCGATACGGATGCGGATGAATTCATCAATGGCGTGAGGATGGTGCCGATGGGTGGAGGCGATGGAACGGCCGATGTCTTTCCATTTGAAGAGGATTTCAGCAACATTGGGAACATCGTTTTCGACGGTGAAAATGGCTCTTCTGGCACCTTTGACATTCAGGAAATCAACCTCGATTTTCATCCGTATGTCAACGACGATGATTCGACTTTAGGGACGAGAGCCTACTCGACGACGGCGACGAACGTGTCGGGATCGGTAACGCTTGATGACGGTGTGGTTACATCGTTCAATCAGGTTTCTGCTGATATCGCTTTTACCTACGATATTACGGGGCTGCCGGACTTCGTCTTCGCTGAGACCAACGCACTAGAGTTTGACGGGCTCGATTTCCAACTGTCGCTGCGCGATACCGCATTCAATGGGGCTTTTGACTTTGAGTGGGATGTTTTTGGCACTGCATCCGGTGTTTCGGCGATTCCCGAGCCGAGTTCGTTCACACTCGCATTGATCATTGTGGCCGCCGTCTTCCGCACGCGCCGGCGTCAAGCGACAACTCGTTAGATCAGTCTTTGCAGCTAAGCCCGATGAAATGCATCACATCAGAAAGAATCTTATTCATATGGTGGAATCACCTGTCGATCAGCCTTTCGCCCTAGCAATTCATAAATCTCGCCGTCGATCGAATCGTTCAGAAAGACGATGGAGCCGTCGGCACGGGCGAAATTAGCACCGGAGGGATGTCGGCTGCTGAATGCAGCCGCTGACGCGGCAATCAGTGTTTCAGGTGTGTTGAGTTTGAACGCAATCTCCCGCGATGTGCAGCCGAGATGATTGTGTAGGATTTTTGCTTCGTCGCTGCCGCACCATACTGCCGCCAAGTGCGGCTCAGCACGCTCTCCTAAGATCAACGTCTGGCTGGTGCCGTCCAGGACATCGCGGCTGCTGGTCGTCGAATTTGGATGCAGGATACCCGGCCATTTCAGTGACAGTCGTTGTTCGTCCGATGTGATGGGTCCGGTTTGCACGACACCCGTTTGCGACTGATCGGTGATTGTGTCCCAATTGCGGTCCAAAATGTGGCCAATCACACCGGCGTAATTGCTAGTACCGTGATTGCCGAAAAAATTGCGTTCCGAGTTGATATCGTCAGTCGTGTCAGACGGACATCGGAAAACCGGCAAAACGAATTCCGCCGCGTCTTCGTCGAAATCATCCGGGTCCCACCAACGAGGCGTCTTGAGCCGGTTCGAGTGCGTTTGCAGAAATTCGTAGATCGTCGATTGTTCGACATACGGAAGTATCTGAGCTCCCCATCCAAAGGAATGCAGGTCCAGCACGTCATTCAGATCCGTGCCGTCGTCACGAGTAAGCGTCCCGGCGGGCAAGACCCGATAGGTCGATTCGTGCAACTGCAACGCCAAAGCAAGCTGCCGGATTCGATTGTTGCAAGTTATCCGTCGACTCGCTTCTCTGGACTGCTGCACAGCGGGCATCAACAAGCCCACCAGAATTCCGATGATTGCGATAACGACCAGCAATTCCACGAGCGTCATACCGCTTCGGCTCGTTCGTCGGTCGGGCAGTAACATGGGTGTTGAGAAGGTGTTGACGTGTTAGGAATCGTCGGCAAATAAGCTACCAAACTAGCCGAAACGCGCTAGCGTCGGTTCTCGTGGAAACCGGGGCTAACGCCCATCGGCTAATTTTGGAATCGGTCATTTAATGATAAACGAGGCCTTAGGGGCGAGACGCCGGAACTGTCTGGCTGGGTAGTTTAACTGCCCGCCAAGCACACTCGATCGTACGCGGCAGCGAGGAATGTTTGCATTCGTTGACGTTGGTTTAACCACATCACGAGAGCATCTTGACCCATTGACGCCCCCGCTCGATGGCTTGGAAATTAAGTTGCGAGAGTTGGTCGACTAATTGCGATTCAGAGTCGTTAATGGCGGTTTCAACCTCATAGATATTTCTCGTTGCCAGCGTGGGAATCACCATGCTGATCAAAAACTGCTGTTCAGGTGTCAACGGTTCACCAGACAAAGCCAAGATGCCTTGCCCCCCATTCATGATTTGAACTTCCAAATCACTCAGCCAGAGATCAATATCGGCAGTGACTTGTCGGCGGAGGTGATTGACCAATTGATGCGTTTCAACATCCAAATGGCTTAGTGCAATTCCGCGGAATCCTGCTTTGGGCAAGGCCGCTCGGACGTCCACGCGGCTCTGGCGACGAAGTTGCAGGAATTGCCGGTTGGCTCTAACGCGGTAGGTCGACGTCGTTGTTTGAAATCGCTGCCACTGCGATTCAACACAGTAACCAAAACGCGATAGCAGCGATGCTGTCCGCGTGTCCGCCGTCGGCACACCGATTCCATAACCAATCGGGTGCAGTCCTGCGTAGCCGTAACGGTCATCCCGAGCGATCCCAAAACGAATCGATTGTGCAGATTCGTTCCGGCAGGCGTCTTCCGTCGCTGCCAACAGCGGATCGCAAGCTAGCAACCCATCTTCTTTGCCAAAAGAAAATGAGGCGACGGTCGCAGTCCTCGCATTGGTTTCGGGATCGGTCTCGATGAATCGATGACTCCACGCTGCGATTTGCCCGTCCAAGCACGCGACGAGGAGTTGATTCGGATCAAAAAAGATCCGCGAAAGGATCGCGCGTTCCAGTGCCGTGATGGTCACTTGAACCTGATAACGAGCGGCTTGCCAGTGATCGATCCAGACGGAGAAGAGACCCGGTAAATCAGCGTTACTGAACGGACGAATGGTTAGCTCAGCCAAGATGCGAACCAGTGCGTTCGATGGGAAAAGACAATCATGAACTCTTCTATTTCAACCACGCCGACACGCGAAAGGTATGTCAATTCGAAGTCGCGCAAAAGCCCGCCGAGGCAGCAAAATGACGTTTCGTGATGGCCAAACGAGCGTCGTGAGTTTCACATTCGCTCTGGCTTCAAACAGCAAGACTTAGTTATTACTCAATCTGTGGAGGTCGTTAGCGCCGACACCGACAACCCATTCCACCCACGTCATCCTGCGGCAGTTCGAGCCATGCAACGATTTTGTTTCATTTTTGTGTCTTGCGTTTTGGCGATTTCGATTGCGCCCGCTGATGATGCCAATCAAGCAAAGCCAGCGTCCGAACGCTTCGAATTGCGTCACCAATTGAGCGCCGAACAAGTGCTGCGTTATGAGGTCACGCATGTGGCGAAGACGAAAACTCGGATGAAGGGCAATGAGGAAATTGCGAACGTTCACACGACCAGTGTTCGCGCGTGGCGTGTCGGTGATGTCATGCCCAACGAGATGACATTCGATCATGTTGTTGAGACGGTTAAGATGACCCAGCAGAGTGGCGATGCAGAAGAAGTGCGATGGGACAGCCAATCAGGCGACGATCCGCCGGACGTTTTTTCGGTCGTTGCATCGCAGATTGGTTCTCCGCTGGCGACCGTCACGATCGACGAAAAAGGTGGAGAGATGCACCGCGAAGATCATGGTGGCACCAAAGCCTCGCTCGGCATGGGGCAGTTGGCACTGACGCTGCCGGAATCTTCCGTTGCGATTGGTGACACTTGGTCGGTGCCATCGGAAGTCAAGGTTCGAGGCGACAATGCCGAGATCAAAACCATCAAGACGCGTCAGGTGTACACGCTGAAGAAGGTTAAAGCTGGCGTGGCAACGATTGGCATCCGCACTCAACCGTTGACTCCGATTGATGATGCATCCGTTAAGTCGCAAGTTGTTCAGCAACTAAGCAATGGGACCATTCGCTTTGATGTCGATAATGGTTACTTGTTGTCCAAAGAGTTGGACTGGGATGAGACCGTTGTTGGGTTTCAAGGAGCCAACAGCATGATGGAATACCGAGCCCGTATGACAGAAACCTTATTGCCCCCGTCGGTGCTGCAAGCAACATCTCCGTCGAGATCAGACAAACGATAACGAGCCTTGTCGCAAGCACACGGAATCATCACGTACCGGTCATGCCACTTAATCGTCGGGTGATCGAATGCGACGTCACGCATTCCCAAAACCGACTCATTAGTGCGCGATCGCGCCAAGCGAGTCCCATGATGATAAGAATGCCAAGCAATCCCGTTACCGGTGACCAGATAAGCGACAACGGCAATAGAGTTGTTGCGAGCAACCAGCGATCCAGCTGGTAGCCGCAGCAGACCATTGCCGTCCAGACGCCGATCATGACCACGCCGTGCGAAACAAGCGTTGCCAGCACTGCACCTTGAAGACCAAACGTTGGCAACCACAACGCATTCAATCCAAAGTTGGTTCCTAAGCCGACCGTCATTGCGACGGATACCCATTTACCCTTTTCGACGGTCCACAGATAGTTTTGACCGATGGTCACAAGGGCGGACCAAGTGCAGAAACACAACGCGAAGGGCATGACGGATAAGCCTTCGGTGTAGCGGTCCTGCAGCAAATTCGTAAACAACCACGGTGCAACCAAGAGTGCGACCGCTCCCACGGCGGTGAAGAGGATGGATGCCGTCAGTAACGAGTCACGCACACGGCTTTGAACGCGATCGTGTCGTTGGGCTTCAAAATCAGCCGCCAAATAAGGCATCATGATTCCAGCGACTAATGTGCCGAGGCTGAGCAATAGCATCGGGATGATCCGACCACTGTGGTATTGACCGACGGCGGCCTGACCGATGATCTGCCTGATCGATTCGTCACCGGGCATAAAGTGCAGGATCATGTAGCGATCGGACAGCTCAAAACAGTTTCCGATCAGATTCATCATCCAGACGGCCGCTGCATAAGGCGCGAGTCGACGAATCATGCTGGTCAGCGTGCTTGATGGTTCGCTCGTCACTTCCTCGTCATGGCAAGCCGCCGTCCATCGGCGCGCCAATATCAACCCGCCCGGCAAGCAAGCGATCACGCAAGCAGCCGCAAAAGCGAACACGACGCCAACGAACGCTCCTGCCATGAGGAGCCACCCGACACTTAACAACGTAAAGCTGACGCCTTGTACGAACTGCATGATTGACACGACGCGGACCTGGCGCAGCGAAGCGCATAAGTCGCTAACGAAGTTGAACGCAATCATGCCGATGACGCTCACAGCGATGGCAGTGACAGTCAGATCAACCTGTGGTGTCGTGTTGGAAATTGCGGCTGGGCCGCTACTCGTTTCCAGAAAAATCAAGTAGGCGAACCACCCGGGGCGGAGCATCATCAATCCCACGAAGACTCCAGTGCAGATCGTTGTTCCCCACAGAATTAACCTAATGAAGCGATTCAAGTCACCGCGCAATCGAAAGTGTTCGGTAAATCGCGGCATCGCACCAGGTATGCCCAGCAGCATCACGGGCGTGATCAGCGTGATGAAACCAAACGCCATCGACCAGCGTCCGACGTCGACATCGTCCATAAAGCGACAAAACGCGATTCCGCGTACGAAACCAATACTGCGTCCAATCACCGTCATCAGCAGCATGATGACCATGCCGACCGCGAGCGAGTCGGTTTGAAACCGCGCACGATTTGCCGTCGAGCTCGCGGGAATGGCGTTGGTCACCGTGGACATGAAAACGATGGCAGGCGTCGGGAGTTAGATGCATTGGGAAACCCTGCATCGCAACCGTCCTCATCGCTTTGCGGCGATGTTAATCCGGCATCGATGGTCGTCGAATCGCATTCCGAATTTGCGGATTGTTCGATTGCCTCCGTTTATGAGGCCAGGGCTGTTCCGCGGATGGATACACTGGCCGCGTCAATGCTGGCGGCGTCGCGTGGGCGACGGTTTGATAAACACGCAGCGTCCCAGCTCTTTCAACTGGTGGTGCATCTTTTCGTGAGCGGCTTGCGTGCTAAAGAGCCACAGCAATTTGGCACGGCGATTGGTGGGGCGTGATGGCTTTGCCGCCTCGCCATCGGTGTAAACAATCATGCCGTCGTACTGCGGTTTGTCATCAATGAAATCAATCAGGCATTGGAAGTCCGTGCCGCCGCGGCCGGTTACTTCGATTGACGATCGGGCTCTGCGGAACGAGATCGGCTCACCATGAATCTGCGTGTCAAACCACAACACGTCCAATTCGCGAATGCCGTAATTGAAGAACTGGTTCGCGACTGAAAATCCATCACGCAGCTCGCGATGGCTCATCGAGCCTGAGACGTCCACGG
>JBCCJB010000238.1:0-6695 GCA_039028015.1 Planctomycetota bacterium | reverse complement strand
TGGCGGCGATGATCGTGATCACACTCGGCTCGGCAAGCAATGATGTCTTGGGCACGCCGACGGTCCAGCAATTCGTACCAGACTCCGTGATGCCCGTGTCCTGGACCGAGACCATTGCAACGCATGCGATTGGTGTTCGGTCACGAATGAATGAGGTGTGGTGGTTGATGGCCGGCTGTGGCGTGTTGGTCACGCTGGGTGTTTTGGATGATCGTTATGGTTTGCCTGTTGCCGTGCGTTTGGGCGTGCAATTTGCGATCGCTACGCTTGCTGTGTTTGGTTTGCAGATTGAACTCACCGTGTATTTGACTGAGCCTTGGGTCACCAAGTGTTTGTCTGTACTTTGGATCGTTGCGGTCATCAATTCGTTCAACATGCTCGACAACATGGATGCCTTGTCGGGCGGGATTGCAGCTATCATCGCCGGTTCGATGGCGGTGGTGATGTGGACCACACCCGATCCAGGCACGGACCGACCGCAATTCTTTGTCGCGGGACTGTTGTTAATCGTCGCCGGGGCGTGCTTGGGATTCCTGTTTCATAATCGGCCACCGGCGCGAGTCTTTATGGGTGATGGCGGAAGTTACCTGGTTGGGTTCTTGATTGCCGTCGCGATGCTGATGGCCACTTATGCGGGTGGCAAAACGATCGAAACCTTTCGGCCTCATGCGGTGCTGGCGCCACTATGCGCGATGGCCGTGCCACTGTACGACATGACGACGGTGCTTTGGATTCGAATGCGTGAGGGACGAAGCCCCTTTGTCGGCGATCAAAGTCACCTGTCGCATCGCCTGGTTGATCTCGGTTTGTCCCGATCTGGCGCAGTGGCAACGATTCATTTGGTGACAGCCACTTGCGGGCTCTCCGCTATGGTGCTGACGCATGTGCCGCTGCTGCAAGCTATGGCTGTTCTGGGGATCGTTGTTTGCATGCTGACGCTGCTGGCGATCCTCGAAAGCACCGCTTGGCGTCGCGGGCGATCATGAAGCGACGACGTCAACCGCGACCAAAGGCGCGGCCGGACGAGGAGTCATCGCAGTCATCCGAATTGGCCGATGAGTCGCCCGCCCGGGAGATCGTTGCTGGTTTTGTGCCGGCGGGTTTTGTGGCGATTGCGATTTGGGCATCGCATCGACCCGCCGATGCGACCGCGTTGACTCAAGGAGCCGCAGTCAATTTGACGTGGGCGACGCTCGTGTGGATTGCCATGTCGGCCTGGATTCACAGCTGGCTCAATCGTTCGCGTATTCAGATTGATGAACGAGACCATAAGCATCGTGACCCAGTGTTCGCCTCGCTGGATCGAGTTCTAAACGGATTGATTTTGGCCGTGCCGATCTGTTTGGGTGTTAGCGCCGCCCTGTGGAGTCGGACCCATCCCGAGGGCACCAATATTGAAGCGGCGAGCAACGTCGCCTGGTGGTGGATCGCTTGCGGGGGCAGCGTGGTGACGCTGCGGCGTTGTTTCCAGCGAGGTTCCCGTTGGCGTCGCCCGATTCTGGTGTGGCTCTGGATGATCGGCACTCTATTGAGCGTTCTGGCGATTCATCAGCACTTCATTTCGTTGCCGCAGTCATTGCGTGACTTCCAGGTCGATCCTGAAGGCACGTTGGCGATTCTCGGCATTCAAGCTCCTGCTGGTTCGGCCACGCGAATGATCTTTGAGAATCGGCTTCGCGATGGCGGCTCAACGGCAACCTTTGC
Source organism: Planctomycetota bacterium (assembly GCA_039028015.1). GTDB lineage: Bacteria > Planctomycetota > Planctomycetia > Pirellulales > Pirellulaceae > Rhodopirellula. The sequence continues at coordinate 4,991 of JBCCJB010000238.1, read as the reverse complement.
CTTGGCGAACACGCTCTCGGGAGTGCTTGCGATATCGCTGACCACGATGATCGTATGGGTCGTCCACCAATCGCGTGACGGGTATCGCAATGATTGTGCGGATGACAATCCATCGCACCGGAGTGGATGGCCTGATCGATCATCATCACGAGTCCTACTCAAGTGCGCGTGGCTGGTTTGGATCACGCTGCTATCAGTTGCAATCTGGACGACATACAGTCGTGGTGCGGCAGGAGCGGTGGTTTTATCGGTGATCGCGTTAGCGATCACATCGTTGGTCAAATCGGCGTGGACGCGTCGTACTCGTCATCTTTCGGGTGCAGGTAACGTCATCGCCTTGCAAGTGGCTGTTGCAGCTAGCGGACTCGTCGTTGGATTCGTGCTGCTAGGCATTCTGGGACAACAGCTGCGTCCATATGTGCCGGCTTCATTGGCATTCCGCTTTCAGTACTGGGCATCATCGCTACGCATGACCGCCGAATTTCCTTGGTTGGGAATCGGTCCGGGCCAGTTTCAAACCATTTACCAAAGCTATCGCGACCTGGATGCGCACGAAACGATTGCCGATCCACATCACTTCTGGTTTGAAATTTTGACATCGGGTGGTTGGATCACAGGCTGTCTGACCGCCGGATTGATCGCGTTGTCATTTGTCATGGCGAGACAAGTCACTGGCGATCACGATCGTCGTAGCACTGTGCGTCGACCACGGGCTGGCCTCGGCTGGGTCGTTGGTTTGTTTGGCGGGCTTGCTTGGATACTGATTTGGGGACACGCAATCGCAACGCGACAAGTGTTTGACATTGATGGAATGTTGCTCGCCGTCCCAGTTGCGGCATTGTGTGGCTGGTTGGCCCACGTTTCCTTGGGACATCATGAACTTAATGATTCCGAAATAGTCGATCGAACGACTGAGTTGGCAACATGGGGCTTGCTTGCCGCAATGATTCATTTGAGTTTGGCAGGTGGCGTTTCGGTGCCGGGTGTTTCAGTGTGGCTCATCGCGTTGATTGCGTTGGCTACTGCTGGCCGACCATCAATGACGAGCCCAGAAGCAAAACTTGTCGATCCTAAGCCGGATCGTTTTATCAAACGCACATACAGCAATCGTGGTTGGCTAAGACATCCATGGTCGGCACTCGGATGGACCGGTTTGGTGCTACTGATGAGTTGGCAATCGTGGTGGCCACATCGACACGTTGAAGGGTTGATTGCCGAAGCCGAGTTGGCGTTGCAACGTGGATCGACCGCCACAGCAGTGCAGTCACTAACGCGCGGATTGGATTCTAACCCTCATGCTGTCAAACCGGCTGCCTGGTTGACGCAAACACTCTATCGCGAACAGGTAAATCAAGCGATTTTGCCCGCTGTATCACCTAGTCTTACCTCGGCATCGCGGCAGTGGCGACAACGTAGCGGCAATGACCCAGCGGTTGACTCGCAGTTGGGCGAACAGCGGTTGCATCGTTATCAAATTGCGGGTGACGCAGATGATTTAGCGCAAGCCTGGAGTCACTTTTTTGCTGCGATCCAAGCGAGTCCCAACCAGCAGACTTATCTGGCGCAGGCCGCTGAGATCGCGCGGGAACTTGACCGCCTTCACCTGCCGCTGGGCAAGAATTTGTCGCTGGGCGAAAGTCCGTTGGCACGCAGGGGGAGCCTGCCTCGGAGCGATGCGACGTGGACGCAACTGTTTTCCTCCATCTCGTTGGCAAAGTCTTGGTCGAGCGTCGCCGGTGAGTTGGCCAATCGGTCTCGGATTGCCGCGGAAGCTGGTAATGTGGTGACACGGCAGTTGTCACTGCAAATGATCATGCCTGCTCAGAAAATTGGTTCGATCGCACGTCCGAATCCCGTCCGGCGATCCGCTGATGAGGTGCTCGCCAAGAGTGAACTTTGAATGCCCTTCGCACGTACCTTTGCAGTTCCGAACGTTTCTGCTCCGCCCACCCATTAGGACCCCATGAAGCTATTTGTCGGTTGTTGCGTCTTTATCGCCGTCGGTGGCTTTTCGGGCTACCAAATCAGCAAAAACCGGTACGCGAAGTATCCCGCGTTTTTCGGGCCGTTCGATGAGGCGCAGTCTCTCTCGATTGACGAGGCGCGCAAGTTGGTCCGTCAGGACGCAACCGATGGTGGTATGGTCGAATTGCCGCAGGGTAAATCGCACGACTTTGGCGTGATGGCGCCCGAAGAAAAGGGCGAGTACACGTTCGTGATCCGCAACGTGGGGCAAGACGATCTCTCGCTAAGACTAGGTGCGTCGACCTGCAAGTGCACGCTAGGTGAGTTGGGTTCCAACAAGCTAGCGCCGGGTGAGCAGACTGACGTCAAGATGTCGTGGACGGTCAAGACGACGGGCAAAACCTTCGGCCAGTCAGCGGAAGTCATTACGAACGATCCCAAAAACCTCGCCGTCAAGTTTGAGATTGGCGGCCAAGTCATTCGCGACATGGAAGCTGTGCCTGATGCCGTCGCGTTCGGCGAAGTGGCCGCAGGCGAGCCCATCCGTTTTGACGTGCGGGTGTACAACTACACGGAATCCTCGATCGATCCCGAAACGGTTCGATTCAGCAACGAGTTGATGAACGAGCTATCGAGCGTCGACGTGACGGAATTCGAACCGAGTGATGCTGATGGCATTCATGCGTCGGCGAACCAGGGGTTTCTAGTCGCGTCAGAGATCGGGGCGGGACTCAAGCAGGGGCCGATCAGTCAAAATTTGATCTTTCGATTCACCGGTAATCCCGATTCAAATGCCGAAGCGGGGTCAACGGCAACTGATCGCGTCGGCCAAATAACAGTTCCCATTACGGGACGAATCGTCGGTGCCCTAAGCATGCTGGAAACGACCAAGCTTAAGGGCGTGGCCGGTGGCGGTTACCTGTATGACTTCGGCTCTGTCGAGGGCGGTGCCGACGCCAAAATGAGTGCTTTTGTGAGGCTCAAAGGAAGTCAGCAAGCCGACACAACACTCTCCATTGGCGAAATTAGTCCCTCTGACGTGGTCGTTGCCAAGCTGGGACCACCCGTTGGCGCCGGGCCGACCAAATTGCACTCGCTGAAGGTCGAGTTGCAGCCAGGGTCCGAAAATGTGGAACGATTAGGGCTGAATCGAGAAGACTACGGATTTGTGATCATTGAATCCGATAATCCCAAAGTGCCCGCGTTGAAATTGCGGCTGAAATTCTCTCTGCCAGCGCGGTAAACTGTAGCGATTAGTTGTTTCTCAGGACTTTTGGACATGACACCGTCGCAATATCTGCCATCACGGGCCGATGGGACGAACCATGGCCCAAATCAATGGTTGTCTCCAATCAGCTTTGGCCTGGCAGGCTTCATCATGCTGATCGGACTGGCCGTGCAGCTTGGCTGCGGTGACCCTCTGGAACCACGGGTCGATTTGAGAGCGTCTGTTCAACTGCACTCGCCCTTGTCATCACCGGCTCTGGGAATTCCGGCTGACCATGCAGTGAGTGGGCGCGTCTCTAGCACGACGACTGCCGACGAAGAGACCGCCGAAAATCAATCAGCGATGCGATTACGCTGGCAACAACATCAGCAACTGACGTCCGAACGTGATGAGATCGAATGGGTGCCGACGCCGGCACCCCAAAAGGAAGTCGACGCCGAGGTGGTCCCAACGCCGTAAGGCATTTCCGAAACGACTCCATCGGGTGTACGGATTCGAATGACAGATGCCGTTGTTGACACTGACTCTTCCGCCAAAACCGATCTTGGCAACGACGATCAACTTGAAAAGGTCGCGCCGCGAAAGTCGATCGACCTCACTCGACCAGCGATCCGCGTTGCTGCGGATCGCAAACCCTCGAGTCTGGTTGATGGAGATCCAACGCCTCAACGCGATGGTGAAAGTGTCGCGATGGCCGCGCCAGTGCCCAATGCCATGGCGGCACTCGGCCCTGAAGATCATCAGCAGTGGCCCACGCCGGATGTCACGTTATTTGTGACCGGGCAGCAGCACGGCTACATCGAACCATGCGGTTGCACGGGGCTAGAGAATCAAAAAGGCGGTGTCGCGAGACGCATGACTCTGATGGACCAATTGAAATCCAATGGATGGAACTTGGTTCCCATTGACGCTGGAAACTTGATTCGCCGAACGGGTAAGCAAGCGGAAATCAAATTCCATCGCTCGTTGGAAGCACTTCGAACGATGAAGTATCGCGCCGTCGGTTTTGGTCCGGATGACTTGCGAATCAGCAGCAGTGATTTATTGCTGGAAGCCGCCGACGACGGCGATCCGGATCGTTCGATTTATGCATCGGCGAACGTGGTTCTTTATGACCCGTCGTTCATGCCATCACAGCAAATCATCCGACAATCAGGGCTCACCATCGGAGTGACCAGCGTTCTGGATCCGGCTGCGATCACTTCCGCAATGAGCGACGACATTCAAGTGTTGCCGCCGATTGATGCGACCAAACAGGCTTTGCAACGGATTCGGGCTGAATCTCCCGATTTCACGGTCCTGACATTTTTCGGCGAAGAAGACGCGGCAGCTGATTTGGTGCGTGCCATTGATGGATTTGACCTCGTCGTCGTTGCGGGTGGCTACGGCGAACCCACATATCAGCCACAACCAATTGAAGGTTCGCAAACTCGGATGATCCTAACCGGCAGTAAGGGCATGTATGCCGGTTTGGTCGGACTGTATCGCGATGCACCGATGCGTTACGCACGCGTGGCGATGACGCATGAGTTCGAAGACGCTCCCGCGATGCGGCAATTGATGGCCGAATATCAGAATCAGCTCAAAAATCTTGGCTTGGAGGGTTTGGGTTTGGAGCCCATTCCACATCCTTCCGGCATCGCATTCACGGGCTCAGAAGCCTGTGGCAAATGTCACACGACAGCGTATGACGTTTGGGAATTCTCGATGCACTTCGAGGCAACCGAGCATCTGGTGCATCCCGGGGAGCGGTCCGATGTGGCACGGCATTTTGATCCCGAGTGCCTTTCGTGTCATG
>JBCCJB010000237.1:0-6712 GCA_039028015.1 Planctomycetota bacterium | reverse complement strand
GATCAAGCGGCTGGGTCTGCCCTGTTCCAGCACCGGTGTTGCAATCCAGGGGTTTGGTAATGTTGGGTCTCACGCAGCTAAGTTCTTACACGACGCCCAGTTCCCCATCGTTGCTGTGTCCGATATTTCGGGGACCTACTTCAATCGCGATGGCCTGAATATTCCTGAGTTGTTGCGTCACAAGTTTGCACATCCCAAAGGATTGCTTGAGGGTTTTCAACATGCCGATGTGTTGCCGCTCGACGCATTGTTGACGCTGGATGAGGTCGATGTGCTGATTCCGGCCGCTTTGGGCGGTGTGATCACGGAATCGAATGTGGATGACATTCATGCCAAGGTGATCATTGAAGCTGCCAACGGGCCCATTTATCCAGCCGCCGACAAAATCTTGTTTGACCGCGGCGTGACGGTCGTGCCGGACATCTTGGCAAACGCCGGTGGTGTTACGGTCAGTTATTTCGAATGGGTACAAAACCGACAGCATTACCGTTGGCCGCTCGATCGCGTTCGCCAAGAACTTGACCACACCATGAACGAAGCATTCGAAGGTGTTTGGCAAATGTCGGCACAGCATCAGGTGTCGCTCCGCACAGCGGCCTTTATGATTGGCATCCAGCGAGTGCAGCGTGCCGCGGCCTTGGCGGGATTGATTTGAGTTTGTGTCCGTGAAGACGCACTGCGACACGATGAAGTCAGCGGATGAGCCGACGGCGCTAGCCGCGGGCGTCAGTTAGCATTCCTTATCGAAATTGAATGAGCCCCGACGCTAGCGCGTTCGGCTCATGAGGTCCTGGAAACGTCCTCGATACTGGAGTACGACTGCAACAACTGGACTGATCGACAAGACACTTCATTGCGAATTGAGCTTCTGTTGCAATGCTGGCGCAGTGAGATGCTTGAGCAAGTCCAGCGGCTGACATGAATTGTCATCTCCATAATCGATATCAACGGCACCGATTTTCTTGGCGGCGGCAATGCAGGCTGCATTGAGCATTTGATTCCGCTTGCCGATGCCCAGTAACGCGGTCAGCATCGATTCACGGACCCACATGTCTTCGCCGTGGATTGAACTCTGGATAATCGAAATGCGATCACGTAGGAACGCATCATCCATGCCTTTCGGATTCTTCTTTGATAACTCGTAGAGTAGCGAGTAGCCGCAGCGTCGTCGGATGGCATCGGAATGATCCACCCAGGTTGATGCCAGATAAAACGCAAATGGTGTTTTGGCCAATGGTGCATTGCAGGACGTGAAAACATGAACGAGGTGGCACTCGTCCATGCCATCATCCACCTGACGCTCGGCTTGTTCCGCAGTCATGCATTTTGGATCATCGATCAGAATCGAAATCACCTTGGCGTCATAAAGATCGGAATCCCAAAGTGACGCTGCCAACTGATGGTCACGACCGACCTGCTTCGCCAGCTTCCGCAATTGCGTCAGACCGATTCCATAACTCTTCAACGAACGCGGACGCGTTTCCCAGTGCGAGATCCCCCGCGGATCGGCGTGCTCCTTAAGGAGTTGCAGGACGCTTAATTTCGAAGCCATGAGCGTTCAAGTAGGACGGACCAGGAAGTCCGTCCATACGGAAAAACTACAGACCCAGCTTAACCAGCGTTGGTTCCAAGGCATCTGCCCAGCGACGGTAGCCCTTTTTGGATAGGTGCAGTCGATCGGGCATGACATCTTCCGAAATGGTGCCATCAGCCTCGAGAAACGCATCGCCAATATCCAGGTAAATCACACGATCACCATCAGCAAACTCCCGGATGTGGTCATTGATGGCGATATTGTTCAAACGAGCCAGATCGAATCGTGTTTCGCCACGCGGAAAGACAGCGTGAAGCACTACTTTCGTCTCGGGCATTTGCTCGCCCAGGATATCCAAAATGCGCTTGATGCCCTGCGAAACCTCTTCGGGATCTTGCATCAAATGTCCCGTGTTGTTGGTGCCGATCAGTAGTACGAGCACCTCGGGTTGAACTGCACTGATCGGTGATTTGGGCTGATTGCGTTTTGATGAGGGCATGATTCGCCAAATCACATTTTCGGTGCGGTCCCCGCTGATACCAAGATTGATCGCATTGCGATCCGCATAAAAATCATTCCAAACTTCAGCACCGCGGCCCTCCCAACCTTGTGTGATGGAATCGCCGAGGAACGCCAAACGGTAACCACCCTTGGAAGCCTGTTTCTGGATTTCCTTGTGTCGAGCGGCCCATTTGGGTTCGTCACCCCGCGTCGCCGGTGTCACCGCTGAATTAACCTCATAATGATCTCGCAAATCTTCGTAGCGTTTCATTAAGCCTTCCAAAATCGCGTCATACTCGGGATCCTCATGCACGCTGGATAATTCCTGCGGATCCGTCTTGAGATCATAAAGATTCCACTCGCGCGTTCGCGAGAAATGCATCAGCTTGTAACGGTCCGTCCGCACGCCGTCATGGGCAGGCACATTATGAACCGCCGCGTTTTCGTAATACGCATAGTAAATCGCATCCCGCCAACCTTTTGAGGGTTGGCATCCATTTTCAAGCATCGGCACGAGCGACCTACCTTGGAATTCATCTGGGATTGACGCACCGGCGAGATCCAAGAACGTGGGTGCGTAATCGATGTTCTGGATCATGGCCCGCGAATCGGTTCCGGGTTCGATCACACCCGGCCAACGAATCAAAAATGGCATCCGAAGCGATTCTTCATACATCCATCGTTTGTCATACCAACCGTGCTCGCCAAGATAGAACCCTTGGTCACTGCTGTAGATGACAATTGTGTCTTGAGTCAAATCCGCTTGATCGAGATAGTCGAGGATCTTGCCGACGCCCTCATCAACAGCGGCAATGCAACGAAGGTAGTCCTTGATATACCGTTGATATTTCCAAAGCACGACTTCCCGCTCGGATAGTTCACCCGCATTCATCGAAGCGATAAATGCTTGATTTTCGGGCTCGTAGGCGGCATCCCACGCGGCTCGCTGTGACTCCGTCATGCGACGGTACTCGTTATTCTGGTTGCGACCCGCAAAGAAATCGGGGAACAAGTTCTCACCGTGGAATTTCATGTCATGTGCCCAGTGCATGTGATCCGCAATGGACATTTCATTCTGTTTCAATAACTCCGAACGCCCCGCGTAGTCATCGAATAGCGTTTCGGGCACGGGCACATCGATGTCTCGATACAGGTCGTAGAACCTTTCCGGAGGTGACCAGTTTCGATGGGGTGCTTTGTGCTGGCACATCAAAATGAATGGCTTGTCAGGATCCCGCGACTCTTTCAGCCAAGCCAATGAATTCTCGGTAATGATGTCGGTGCAGTAACCGGTGTACCCTTTCCTCGACCCGTCCATCTGAATGAAGTCCGGGTTGTAGTAAGACCCCTGCCCCGGAAGGACCTCCCAATGATCAAAGCCAGTTGGATCGCTCGAAAGATGCCATTTGCCAATCAACGCGGTCTGATAACCAGCGGCCTGAACCAGTTTTGGAAATGTGGTTTGTGAGCCATCAAATCGATTGCCATTGCGAAGAAATCCATTCTTATGGCTGTGCTTGCCCGTCAGAATGCAAGCTCGCGAGGGACCACGGATCGAGTTGGCACAGAACGAATTGCGAAAGACAGCGCCTTCAGCCGCAATGCGATCAAGGTTGGGCGTTTTGTTGATCTTGGAACCATAAGCACCGATTGCTTGAACCGCGTGATCATCCGAAAAGATGAAAACGATATTTGGTTTTGAGCTTGGCGAAGGTTTCGGCACAGACGTGAGCGTTTGATCATCGGACGCAGAAGTGGGCCGCCAGGCAGCCAAGCCGGCAATCATTAGGATCGCGACAAAAAGCTTGGTGGGGTGAAAACGAAGCATGAGGATGGTTGCCTGTTGGGGAAAACGATTGCGCGGGAGTGAGGTGGAAGCTCGAAATCGAATGATTGCGTGATCACGTAGAGCCCATCCGAAAACCAATGAGCTGTACGGCGCCAGCCGCGGTTTTAGCTGCGAGAACCGAGGGCTATCGCCCAGCGGCTGATCCAAACGGACGTTTTTCGGATTGGCTCTCGGCGGACCCTGACCGCTCAGTTTACACGTTCGCGACCTTGAGTTCCAAAGCCGAGGAAACCGCAACGCCTACGCAGCCTAGGTTTGCTGACGATCGGCTTGTGAGCAGGGCTGATGGTCGTCTGACACGTGGCTTCACTGATCTGACTATCATCTTGCACCACCGGGGACACTAAGTGTTTCCAACTGCTGTCGTCTCGCAGTGCACCGCCCGAGTAGTCGACATGAAGAGTGGCGACAACGGTTCCAAGTGCGACCCGAATCTTTAGCCGCCGCGGGCGCTCACTGAAGCCATTCCAATTCGATGAAAGTCACCCGATGAGTTCTCGTCATGCTTTTCGCAGATCCACACGTCATCGACGTTTGATGGTTGAGCGACTCGCGCGGCGTGAATTGCTGGCGGTTGACTTTCAATTTGATTTTTCCACGCAGGACGACTTCGGTTTCAACGATCCGGAATTGGGCACAGCGCGACGCGAAGCACTCGAGCGACTCGGTCGACACTACGGTTCACAACTGCAACATGACGCGCTGATTCATGTTGATGTCACCAATGGTCGCGGTTCGATTGGCGGTGGGGCGCTCGGATACTTTTCAAACGATCCGCCGGTCAATGGTTTTCAGGGCACCGTTCCCTATCAAAAGCTTATCGCCAGCGATGGCACGGACCCGAATGGTTTCGATCAGGCGGATGGCCTGTTGCAAATTAATTGGGTCAACGATGACGGTGATAATCTTCCGTGGTCCCTCGATGGTGATGTGGGTATCGGCGAGGTCGACTTTCGTGCAGTTGTTTTTCATGAACTGACGCACCTGATTGGTATCTCGTCGGACATCCGGGCTGATGGGGGCGACGCCTTCTTTAGCAAACCCGCCGGCGAGCCTGGTGTTTGGCAACCCTTCGACCGATTTGTTGCGGATCGCACTGGAGTCGCGCTGATTGATCCAAGCAATGATCATCGAATGGATCTCACACGTTGGAGTACCGCAGCCATCGGCAATTCATCCGGCGACGGTTTGTTTTTTAGTGGTCCGCAAGCCGTTGCTGCCAACGGCGGCAATCTGGTGCCGTTGCATTCACCGAATCCATTTCAAGAAGGTGAAAGCGTCATTCACTTGCGGATTGATCCGCCGACGGTGACGGACGCGACTCATTTGATTCTGCCAGCCATTCGGACGGGTACGGTTGCCAATGAACTGTCTCCGCTTGCGATCGCCATGTTGGCGGATATCGGCATCGATTACGAAATCGATAACACGCCGCCGACGCCGCTGATCACGACGACAGCGGATCCGCGCACTTCAGATCCGGTGGTGACCTTTGGAATTAGCTATGACGCAGCGGCGAGCGCGGATTTTGATGCCTTTCAGATCGAGGGCGGGGAGCTCCGTGATGCGTTCGGCGTGGTGGGATCATTTACCTACGTCATTGATGCGGATGTCACCGAGGGCGAAACGGGTGAGGTTTCGCTAACCATTCCTGCGGGAACGTTTGTTGATTTAGCCGGTAATGAAAGTGAGTCCGCATCGTTGTCGGTGACAGTCGATCGGCAAAATCCGCAACCCACGTTCACCAAACCGTCTGGCGATGCAGTCTCTGGTGAACCTGTGATCGTCACGGTTGATTTCGGTGAGCAAGTTCGTGACTTCACAGTCGATGATTTGATCGGCGTCAACGATTCGTCCACTGACGCCATCGCCAGCAATGTGATGAATGTCAGCGGCAGCGTTTACACATTCGAAGTCACTAAGCCGACTCCGGGACAGGTGCTTGTCAATGTCGCGGCCGGATCGCTTGAAGACGTGGCAGGCAACGCGAATGACGCGGCTGACTCATTGCTGATCAATTTTGTGGATCGCTCAATCGATCTGCAAATTGAATTGGAGGACAGCAGCGAAGCCGTCGCCGGCGCGGGTGCTTTGCAACGAATATTGATTCGAAATGACTCGTCGGTTGCGGCCAGCAACGTGATCGTGAGTGGCAACTTGCCAGCAGAGACAGAACCGATTGTCAGCACATCAAGCAGTGATGTGGTGTTCGCGGGGAATTCGTTTTCGATTCCGATCGGGATCCTAGATGCGAATGCGACCGTCACCCGCTTCGTTGCGATGACGACACCCGCGGAATGGATCGCTTTGGACTCGCCCGATTTTTCGGTCGGCATCGCATCCGATGCAACGGACTCCGATCCTTCGAATGATACGGCCAGCACAACCATTTCGATTCGAAGTGCCGCCGATTTGGGCGTTGCGGCTCAAACCGAGACGCTTTCGTTCGTTCGACCTGTTCCACAAACGGTCGTGGATAGTGAGGGCAACCCGATGGTTGTTACTGGGTTTACCGATTTTCAGTTGGTCATTCGAGTCCGAAACCAAGGGCCGAGCGTGGCACGCAATGTCGCGCTGAGTCATCAACTCGTTGATGGAATTGTCTGCGATGCAAGCCAACAAGATGCCGCCATTGGTTGGACGCAAAACGACGATATTGTCTCGACGACGCTCGCCGAACCGTTGCTGCCCGGTGAAAGCCAGATCGTTCGTTTGCGATTGCGACTGACGTCGGATTTTCCAATCCCAGCCGACGCCCCCGCGACGGCTGATGTCACGGTGCAGGTCAGCAGCGATTCAGAAGATTTGAACGCGGTCAACGATACGTG
>JBCCJB010000236.1:0-6730 GCA_039028015.1 Planctomycetota bacterium | reverse complement strand
GCGGTTGGTTGGAATGCGATCCAAAACCGGTGGTCGCTGGCAGGGTCTGTTCTTGCGATGTGATGCCAGCACGGGTGTTTGGGAATGCCTTTCAAAAACCCGAGGTAAGCTGTCCGCCGGTGAAACCCTGACGCTGCATGATCGCGAGGGTCGCGATGCCTATCGCTTGGAGATCGTTGGGCGTGGTGACGAAGGGACCTTGTTGGTCAAACCGATGCACTTGAGTGAGGCACTCGGTGAGGCAGCGCTCGATGACGTCGCTCAAGCCAACCAAAATGCGATTGATGTCTTGGAGCGGATCGGACGCGTGCCAATTCCGCCCTACATTCGCGATGGGCAAATGGTCGACAGCGACATCCAACGCTACCAAACGGTCTATGCCAGCAAGGATCGAGCGGATTACGGCAGCATCGCGGCACCGACGGCCGGCTTGCACTTTACGGACTCCTTGCTGACAAGCATTACCAAGGGACAAACCGCCGTGATCAACGTGACGCTTCACGTTGGCGTCGGTACGTTTCGGCCGATTGAATCCGACGATGTGGAGGCCCATCACATGCATGAGGAATGGGGCCGCATCGATGGTGTCGCCTGTGATGCGATCAATGAACGAAGGCGTGCGGGCGGGCGTTGCATTGCGGTTGGCACGACGAGTGTCCGAGTCCTAGAGAGCGCCGCCGCGGCGGGGCAAGGCAATCTGACCGCGTGGACCGGGTTGACCGATTTGTTTATCAAGCCTCCGTACGCATTTGGTGCGGTCGACGCTCTGATGACGAATTTTCATTTGCCGAAGAGCTCTCTCATGGTTTTGGTGAGCGCCTTCGCCTCTCGCGAACTCATCATGCGTGCCTATCGAGAAGCGATCGATCACGAGTATCGGTTTTTTAGTTACGGCGACGCGATGTTGATTTTGTAGGGTTGGGATTGAAATCGTCGGCCCAACAATCACTCGACACACTTTGCCATCGCGATGCCGCCCTGGCCCTCGTGCGGCATCGACTCGGTGATCCGCCACCGTGGTCGCGTCCGGCCAGTTTTGAAACGATTGTGCATTTGATTTTGGAGCAACAAGTATCACTCGCATCGGCCCAAGCAACACTTGATCGCTTGAAACGCATTCCATCGGGTCGGCCACGAGCGTTGACTGCAAAACGGATCGACCAGATCAGCGAGGCTGATTTGCGTTCGGCGGGTGTCAGTCGACAAAAGACGCGTTACATCCAATCCCTGGCTAGTGATGTTGCGAGTGATCAACTTCGGATTGCGACTCTGTCGTCGCTATCGGATGACGCTGTGCGTGATGAGCTAACCAGGTGTGTCGGCGTGGGTCGATGGACCGCCGATGTGTTCTTGATCATGGCCTTGCATCGTCCGGATGTTTTTCCCGTCGGTGATTTGGCACTGCAAAAGGGCATGCGAGAGCTTGATGGCGGGGATTATCCAGATGCCGAAGCGATGTGGCGGCGATCGAAAGTTTGGCGTGGACATCGCTCGATGGCGACGCGACTCATATGGACGCTGTACTTAGACAACCGCCGATGATGCGTTTGATGATGACGTTTCCGGATCGGATATCGATGCGATCGCGGGTGCCAATAACGCAATGATCCACATCATGGTTAGCGATGCCATGAAGGATTCGATCACGGTGTCTTCAACCAAACCTGAAACCAACACGTAGCATACGGTGGCGCGGATCCATTCGTGGGACGACGTGAGTCCGAAACAGACTGACCAAATCAAAGTCAATCCGGCCAAAATCATCGTGATCACGCCACCGGAAAATCCCATGTGCAGTAAGAAGTTATGCGTGCCGGTTGCCTCGCGGCTCATCACGCTGGCCGCCGAGTCCATGCCCCATCCCGTCAGCGGCCGCGCCGCGATCCAGCCAACGGCCTCACGCCAAATCGTTGTGCGACCCGTTAATGAAGTCAGTTCTTCGATGTCGCCGCTTTTGGTGACTGCGCCGACCGCGTTTTCCTGAAAGGGCCCGTCGCTGGTTAGCAGCGTTGTGGCAATCAACAATGCCAAGCCCGCGGCACAGCCCGCGATCCCAAGTAGGACACCTTTGCGGCCCCAAATTCGATCGATGATCATCACGCCGCCGGCAAAAACCCCAGCAAGAATGGCGGTTCGACTGAACGTGGCGACCATTGTGGCGGCGGAAAGCACGATGACGCTGATCAATATAAAGCGACCCATCTCGTTGCGGACGCCGACCGCCGAGCCCTCGCCCTTTTTGCCAATCAACATTGCCAGGGCCACCAACGCGATCGTACTGGCAATTTTCGCGATGTTGTTGGGATGTCCCGTTCCGCCCATTCGGATTACCGATTCGGTCGCGCTAGTGTATTCCATGAACCGTCCCTGTTCGGGCACCAGAATAAACAGCGCCCAGGTCAGCACGAGATAAACCGCAGAGCCGATGACGATCGTTGCCAGCATTTTCCGGCATCCAAGGATCGATAAGCTGGTCACCGTAAAGGCGAGGTAGCTCAAATACAGTAGTGCCGAAGCGCGGCTGATGGTAGCGGTTTGTGGACTCGCACACGCTCCCGCAATCAGAAACATGCATCCAAATGACAAAAGCAACGCACCGGGGATCGACATCAATAAACGCTTGACTCGCGAGCTAAAGCAAAGTCCCAACGCGCCAATCATCGCCGCTAACGCACCAATGCCAAGTTTAGCAAGCGTGAGTACTCCGACGGACGCCGTCGCGCGATCAAATTCGGCGGAGGTGTTCCAATCAATCGGATTGACGATCATCGCAAAGAAAATCACGAGAACGATCAAACCCTCGACGTAACGATTGGTCTTTGTGTCCGTCGGATTCGTGTCCTCAACCAAGATCGCACTTTCGTTATTCACGGTGCGACTCCGACGCGTTCGGGCAAGATTTGATCAGCAATCTCACCGATATTGCTCATGACAGTCGGCACACGTTTGTGAGATCCCGCCGACGGCCGCACGCACCGATTCAAAGTCGTCCCGCTGAATCGCCGCGACGACGCGTGATGCAGCTTTGGTCATCGCACGGCTCAGCGAGACGTAATCCTCATCGTCGGAATCGTCCATGCCGTCTTGTGCCAAGACCTCGCCCATCAATGCGATGATTTCGCTGCCTTGTCGGATGGCATCCACATTTGATTTGGTCGTGGCCAAGTCCCGGCTGTGATCCGATAAATCGTCAAGGACTTGTTCCACATATTCCATCATCGGAGAGCGTTCGGTGATCATTGACCAATCGTTGTCGCTCTCCGGCTCCTGGTTGACGGTCAAAGCGGCCCCAGAGACAAGATCTTGAAGGTCGGCTTTTCGCAGCCGTGCCTCGTTGAACGTTTGAGTGGAACCCGTCGCGCAATTCCGAGCCGTGCGTGACAGTAGGTCTCTTGCTTTGGCGGCTTCGGATTGCCACCGAACGTCACCGTCATATTTGGCCACCACGGCAAACAACGTTGCCAGCACGGATAGATCCAAACGAGCCGATTGGAATCCGCCACCTTTGAAAGCTCCCGGTGTGGTTAACGACGCGTCGTAACGAAGCCGGATGCGTTTGATCTCATTCTCGAGTGAGATGGGCGAAACGTATTTTGACCAAGCCTTAATTGAAGCTGCCGTTTCAGCGGCGGCGTTGCTTTTCAATGCGACCGCCTCAGACGATCCGCGTAGATCGGCAAGCGTCGGTCGCGATCCACGAAAAGCATCCTTCACGTTGGTGAAGAAAACACGAGAGACATTATTCCCGGTCGATCCATTTGGCCGAGCAAATTCGGGCGGTCGAGCACGTTGTTCTTGAGCAACACAGGTTTGCGTGCCAGACCCCCAAGCAATCAGCTCGCATGCCAGGAGGCATCCGGCGATCATCACGGGAAATAAATGGCAAAGCGATCCGCCCATGAGTGATGGACCGCTCGCGTGTGAAGGACCGGTCGCACGGAAGCCGCGGCGATGACGAGTTTCCAGCAGCCACGATTGGTTCATGATCCATCCATGACACGGCGGCAGATGTCGTAGACCGCTGATGAGTTTTTTTGCATATGAATCTCGATGGCGGACAGCAGTGGATCGATCGTTTGGGATTGAATGCGATGCAGAGGTGCCCACGGTAGCCACTGGCTCGACTGATGTTCGGTCAACGCTATGTTAGATCTCTCCCGCACGAAAGCCAAAAAATACCGCACATTCTTTCGCCATGTTGTGCCTGGTTGGCCTCCCATGCGGACCGCTCGTTTCCCATACGTCACGTCGTATTGAATGTCCCATGCAAATTTGGGGTCATAGTGATCGATCGGGATCGCCAAACCCGTTTCCTCGGAAAGCTCGCGTCGTGCGGCGTCATGGTACGACTCATCGCCGTCACAATGTCCTTTGGGCAGATCCCATCGATCCGAGTGACGCATCAGCAAAAACGACCTGGGTTCTGTGGCGGTCATCACAACAACGCCGGCAGCTCGGACGAGATCAGTCTTTGTCATTAACGTCCCATCGAGTGAATCTGAATTAGTGATTGGCAGGCGATATCGCCAAATCGGAATCCGTTGTCGAATTCGTGATCGCACAAAATGCGTTGCGAGTGGTGCGACCGAGCCACATGTTGACCGCGGTGTTGCCTAAAGCTTTGCAGGATTGTTGAATCTGCGACGGGTTGTGGTCTAGACCACGTACTTTGATGGTTTCTGGGTAGGTGTTGCTGCGTCGAAAAAAAGCCTTCCACTTTTTTTCACGGCAGGCGAGCGTTTCGACGACCTGACCCACCTTTGCTAACCCGTGCACTTGCTCGTTGGGCGTGTCATCGGTGGTGAGAAAACCACTGCAGCCACCGAGCGAGCGGAGCCCAAATCGATTCGCAAAACTCGCCGTTAATCCGGCAGCACGTATCGCAGCATCAGGATCGAGCAACCATCGGCCGACTCGTTCAGCTTCGATGGTTGATGTTCCAATGGGTTCATCGCTTGAAAAGCCGAACGTTTGATTGTCACGAAGCACGACTGCCGTGCGATTTCCGAGCTTGATTGGCAAATTCGGCCACTGACCAATCAACAACGCCTGTTCACGAACACGTCTGGCCGACGAGATCCAGACACGGACTGGATGAGGCAGTCTCGTCAGATCACTTGTTTCCAGCTTGGTCGCAGGCGCTAGTTTGACCCATGCTTTTTGTCCCCGGTTCAACCATTTGCTTATCACGTCCCATGAGGGACTCAGGTCTTGAACGTGTGTCTGACGTCGGCCATCACGGCGACGATCGGGATCAAGATGCAAAATGACGCGATCGCGAATAGCTGCCGAAAGAAACGAGTCGGATTCCGCTGATGCGGTGACAAACGTCGCCCGTTCAGCGACGCCAGAAACTTTGGCATTGGCACTCGCATAGCGAGTCATCACTTCGTCGGAGTCGATCGACAAGACGTTCGCGTGGTATGCAAATGAAATCGCATCGCCGCCCAGACCACCACAGATGTCGATGATCGCTGGCGTTTGGTTCGAGTCGTGTTGCTGAGCGTTTGAGCAACACCATCTCGCTTTCAACTGCGAAACCGCTTGACGTGTGGACTGTTGAAGTCCACGCCGCGTCACATACCAGACGGCATTTTGATCCGGGATAGCACCAAAAACGGATTCCGCCTTCGGCTGAAGCAAACGCATTTCGTCCAAAACCATGCGTTTTTGCCCAGGCTTCGCGTTGGCCAAACACGCCGGCAGAAACGGTGGATCGATCAACCGACCTTTCCGACTAAAGCTTCGATTTGGCGTTTCGCATCACGGCTCGATTGGCAAGTCGCCATCCGATCAACCAAATTTGCCTGACGCTGTGTGATGATCACCGGTGAGCCCGGCGGCGGAAACGATGATCGAATCTCGATGGCAATCTGTTGCATTAATGCAGTGATCCCTGACGACTGGATTGTGCTAGTAAGGATCCACTGGATTAGTCCATCGTGTTCGGGCTGAGAATGCGTCAGACCGGACACGTTGAAACCCACGCCAGGCGCTCCTGTGTCGGTAAGCAACGAGTGATCAATAACTGTCGTACCAAACTGTCTCTCCCGGCCCCGCGCGGCGGGAATAGCCGGGAGAGATCTCGAGAGAGGGCTAAATAATTTGCCAGTTATTGATCGCTCGTTGCTAAGCGATGCGTCAATCAAATCGCATTTGTTGATCACATCGATGATTCGCGGCGTGACGTTGGCTTTCTCAAGATACTGATCTCGTCTCAAGCAGTGATCGTCAATGCAGCTTGGATCACTAACGACCACCAACACGTCGGCCGAACTCAATGCTTTTTCGGCACGTTGAATTCCCTCTGATTCGATGGCGTTGCTGGTTTCGGATTGATTGCGGATCCCGGCGGTGTCTGCGAGCGTGATTGCAATCTGATCAATGACGACGTTACTGCGCAAAACATCGCGTGTTGTGCCTGCAACGTCATCGGTGATCGCTCGTTGCTTTCCGACGATCGCATTGATCAAACTGCTTTTGCCAACATTGGGAGGTCCAATCAAAACAACTTGAAACGGTCGATCCAAGCGGAGTCCAAGTCGTGATGTTTGTTGCAGCTTCTTGGCTTGATTTCTAAAAGACGAAAGATCGACTTTCAGTTCGGACGTTTGAAATGGTGCTGCCCAAGCGGCCATCGCGCCACGTAGTTGATCCAGTGCCACCGCAGCGGTCGCGGGTGATTGGCACCGGCTCAAAACAGCACGTGCTTCAGCGGTTAGTCGATCAT
>JBCCJB010000235.1:0-6734 GCA_039028015.1 Planctomycetota bacterium | reverse complement strand
TCAGTTCGGCCATGAAGGTGTCGGCGAAGGACTTGGCAGGTTTCGTCGGCAGAGCCTAATTCTATCGCTGATTGGTCGAGACGCAATTGAGTTATTGCGTTGCCGGAACGCGAGGTACGCTGACCAGCGGAATCCGCAAAGTCCGCGTCAAACGCATCGGCGTTGCCGACGGTGTTTGAGCCTTCGAGGTGACCGCTCGCACGACTTCGCGGACGTACCCGAACAATTCGCCCAGTTCGACCAAACCGTCTGAGCGGCCAATTTCGTTGCGAAAAACCACTTCCTTCTGACCCGTATCGATTTCGCTGTCCGTCGGTATCCATTGACTCCCATCGGCTTCGCCCTCCAAACCTGAGAGCACCGCCGACGTGAAGCAGCCATGCTGAAGGGCCGAAAACTCGAGTGCTTCCTCTTCGCCCGTCGCGGCAGCGATCACGAGCAATCCGTCGCGTCGCGGATCGCGGATCTGGCTCTTTGCATCAACCGCCGATCCGCTGTGGCAGGTGTCGATCATGACGACCACGCGACAATTTTCGTTGCCCGCTTTCGAGAGAATGGACCACGGGATGCAAGCGGCTTTGAGCTGCATCGGTTCGACTGCCTTCGCCGCTGTGGTCACGTAGTGATACTGGCCGTCAATGGTCTTACCGTGACCAGACAGATAGATCAGCAACAGATTCTGCTCATCGTCACTGGATTGGGTAACGCGACGATTCAAGCGATTGATTGATCGCAAAACCGAATCTTGATTGATCGCGTCATCCTGCAACTCAATCACATCGCCCAATTGAAAGTGCCCAAGTCCATCGGATTGTTTTCCACGAAGTGATGTCAGAATGCCTTGCACATCATCGATCGGAAATTCAAGTTTTCCAAAACCTCCGCGAGAGCCCATCAGCGATCCTCGATAATCCTCCGATGCCAGACTCAAGACATGCATTCGGTAAGGCGTTTGGTTGGGACGCATGCCTCGTCGAAACGCCACGTCAGAAGCAAAGCGGCTGTTTAGAGAGCCTAGGCTCTGCGTGGCAACGACTTCAAACTGATTCAAACGGCCGCGAACCTGCAGCGGCCATCGGTATTCGAATCGATTCTCGCCGAGATTGATCGGTGGCGGCGTGGTCAATCGTGTCGCGTCGAACGAACCCGTGATTCGATATTCGCCGGGATCCGAATCGCCAAAATCAACTTCGGCTATCAAACTTACTGCTGCATCGTCGATTACCTGTCCGGCCGGCGGTGACGTGATGATCACTTCGGGAACCTCATCGGCAATGCTTGCCAAACGACCCTGATGTGGTGTCTGAATGCCAACAATCGCAGTGGCCAAGTCTGATCCAGACAAAAGTCGTCGAATCACTTCAGGCCGCTCGTAGTCATTCGACATGAAAGCCGCATCAATCAAACGGGGCGACTGATCCTGACCACGCAGAAAGACCCAACGCAACAAACGTCCGCCTTCGGCCGCCGAGGCGTTGAAGTAGCCATCGCGATTCCACAACACAAACTCGCCACGACGATCGGCATAACAACTGACCGTCGGCTGCCAAGCAGGTCGGATAATGAATGCCTTGGGTTGACCGTCGACGCCGATGGCGCGAATGAGAATCTGCCGGAGCGGTGACAAGTCATTGAGAATCTCAATCAGACGCTGTGGCGAGACTCGCGAGGCATCGACACCCCGTACCGCGCTACCATCGGATCGATACCCTTCGATCAACGTGAGGCGATCTCCGTTGCGAAGCGATCGTGCATACGCAATCCCGTCGGGATCGACTCGAGTCGCAATCACTTCGTCCTGCTGAATCTGAAAATCACAGCCCCAAAGGGTCGATCCGCGAAACGCGGTTGCATCATCATCAACAACCTGATTATCCGATTCGTTGGAATCGAACAGCCCGCGCAACGACCAGAACTTCACCGTCTGATCCAATGAACCGCTGATCAGCGTTCGGCCATCCGGACTGACGACCAGATCCGCCACCGAATCATCGTGATCTCGATACCAGCGAAGCAACCGCGTAAACGGACGGTTGTCCGATTGCTCCAACGAATAGATATAAATGCCATGGTTGACATCGGTGCCGATGGCGACCGCGATGGGCTGGTCTGGCCGTCCATCTTCAACCGCGGTCAAAAACGTGTGGCACTTCACGGCGCCTTGCAGTTGCAAATCCAGCTCAATCTGCCATTGCAATCCGTCCGGCGACTTGATTTCCAATCCGCCAACATTGGATTGCTCCGCAACCGTTCGACCAGTCGCAATGATCGACTGCGTCTGCCACCCGGGAATGATTTCATCGCCCGAGCTCCAACCAACCAGCGGCTGTCGAAGCGGTTTGACCATCGCCGATTCTCGGTCGATGACATACCGAATCTGAGCAAGCTCACGTCCGAAACCGACCTGTTGACCATCAGGGGAAATGGCCAGTTGGAGTACGGGTTCACCGTCGCCGCGATCAACCGTCATTGGCGAGCGATCACCATCGCGCAGCAGTTCGCTTAAGCGGCCCACCATCACAGACTGATCATTCGGGTTGATGGTGGCGAGGAGCCGACCATCGGAAGAGATCGCGACACATCGCGCCGGTTGCCCACGCCCCAGTGCAATGGTTTGCAAGCGGTTTCGCGTCAGCGCATCAAAAATCTCAATCGCCGATTCTCCCGCTTGGCCGTCAATCGACTGTGTCGTCATGACCGCCAGGAAGTCGCCGCCAATGGACGCGTCAGTGATTTCCGAAAACTGCGTGGCAAAAGAGTGACGCTGGCTAGGATCGATCATTGACGTCCAATACAAGCGACCGGCCGCATCGCCTGACAACCAGAATCGCTGTCGTGGATCCCGACACAGCACGGAAACCCGTCGCCCATAACGTTCAGGAAACGCGACCTCCGCTCCCGTGCTCAACCTGCGACGGCGCAGCGTCTGATTGCCGGGTGCACTTTGATCCGAGAACACAATCACGTCGTCATCGATGAAAAGGCCTCGTGGGGCAAACCGACGTGTCGACAATTCTGAGACTCGCAGTGGTTGGCCAGCGCCCACGTTTTGATTCGATCCAATACCTCGCCATAAAAACATGCCGCCATTGACGTCACGGCTCAGGACGACCCCACCGCCCGGTGCATGATCAATATCAGAAATCGGGTGAACGTGTCCCGAGTCACCGATCGGCATTTCAGCTCGTGCGACAGGTGACGGAAGCGAATCAAGCACGCGATTTCTCGCGAGATCGAATCGCACCAAGTCGCCTGCTTGTTGCCTGGCACTCGTGCCACCGATCACCAAACGTGTTCCCTGCGGATTGACGCTCATGCTGGCGATGCTTCCTCGATCGCCGCGAGCGATTTCCCAGTTCAACGAACGGGCGTACGTCACAATGGGTTGCCCTGATTGGCGACCATCCCAGTCGACCTGGTAAACGTGCACCATCTTGTCGTCACCAGAAACCAGCAACCGATGACCATCGGGTGTGAATCGCACGTCACGAACGGTCGACCGTGGTCCATTCCCCACGACCATGAACTGCGGCGGTTGGGCATGAATCACCGCCGCCGAAATCAAGCAAGCAACAATTGAGATTGCGTGCCTTGAAAGACCAATCACTCCACACCCGGTGGCAAATCATCCGGGATGCTGTAGCGGATGCTGATCGCACTCAACATTCTTTTGCCAAAGACCGATCGCTGGAATCCGCCGCGACGTGTGATGTCGCGTCCCACACCGGTACGGAGTTGTCCTTTGCTGCGAGCAATCAATTCCACCGCGGGTGGCGGTTCATCAGGATTCCAAGCATGAAAGACTTGCACGGTGACCGTGCCAAGATCAGACGGCGAATCGGGAAGACCCTCCACTTTATTCTTGGCCGTGACCAAGAATTCACGAGCCAACGTGCTGCTGACATACCAGCCGGGAATCACGCCCACTTTGCCAGCACCGATCACCCATGTCCCTAGCTCTCGCAAGCTCGGATCTTCAGCCAGTTGAAACGAATTAATGCCATCGACGCTTAACTTGACGCCGATGTCATGGGACTCATCGTTGTAGATACGAATCTTGTAGGTTTCATCCTCGCTCAATCCAGCAAACGGGAAGCCACCCAGATTATCGATCTCGATCGGCGTGTAGTCGGCCTGACCCGGACGACGAACCAGCAGCTCGATGCGACAAGTGCTGGACGTTTCGGGCGAAATGATCGTTCGTTCGGTGTTGCGGTGGGCGAACGTCGGTACCGCAATGCTCTGGGCCACCTTGTCATTGACGCTGGTTTTCTTGCTGACCAACTGCTGCAGCTTGGTCGTCTGAGATGCACCTGACGACTTTGTCTCGCTCGACGTCTCGCTTTTTGATTTCGATGGATCGGCGACCGATTCCAGTTCGGATTTCAGGTCAACGGTGGAGCCCAGCAAACGCACGATGTCCTCGATCGAGTTCACTGATTCTTCGCGAACCCGTTGCCGAAAGCCGCTGATTTCCTTCCCACTCTTGTCGACCAACTCCGTTTTGATCATGACAATCGCACCATCGTCATCAACATCGAAGTTGTAACTTCCGCGGACTGTCCAATTGGCACCGAGCGGGATGATGCGGATATCACGATCGATCAGATCAGATTTCAGCGCGACGCGAACCGCTCGTCCCGCAGTGGCCTCGCCCGGTCCGTTGAAATCCTTGAGCAAGATCTCGGTTTGGCCTTTCTCTTTAAGATAGCTCGATACCTTCTCTGCGATGTTCTCAATCGCTTGATCAAGCGTCGTCGCTGACGCCGGAGTCGACGTCGCGATCATGCCCAAGACAAGTCCCAATCCCAAAATCAGCTTGCTTGCTATCAACAGCGAACACCGCTGACTGATCAATGCGTGTTTCCAATGAGCATTCGGTCGCTGCAAAAGAATGGAGGTTTTAGTGGCCATGGCGATCATGCCAATCTTGAAATGGGTATCGAGGAAGATTCAATCGTGAAACAGCGGTTACGTCGATTCGTCCTGGTCAATTGCTGACCGGTGTGCCAATGTCAAGCGCGGCGGCGGCTTCTTGAAACACGGTTGCGGTGGTTTCTTTTGAGTCCCAGAACGCTCGCTTGATTGTCCCTTTGGGTAACGACAGTGGACCGAGACCAAGTTCGCTCAGACGTCCTGCAACAACTTGATTTTGCAACAGATCCGCATTCTCAATTCCGAGCTCGCTTGCGGCGGTTTGAAGATCAATGTTCTGCCCATAAATCTCAGTGACTTTGCTGACCGGTTCGACCGCGTTGATGAGTTCGTCCTCTTGACCTGATGACAACTCAAGCGCCTCGTGCGTGGTATCCCACAACCGCTGCAAGTAGTCCGACTTGGTATCAGCCAATGCTCGATCCAGTTCAGCCTGACCCGGGTACAACTCGCGGATCTTTCTGCGCGCCTGCGGAGTCTGGACCGCGTGCGCGTCGCGGACGAAGTCCTTGAGCCGAATCATTCCATGCCGGTGGCAACTGATGCATGACAATCCGTTGACGATCAAAGGACTGCCCGAAATGTTCTTGGAATCCCAAACAATATTGACGGGTCCGGCGTCAATGCGATCGCCTTCTCCGTCCACAAGCATGTAACCATGCAGACCGTTGGGCAGATTGAAAATGATCTCGCCGCCCGCATGATCGAACGCGAACTGGTCAAATTCGTTGTCGGCAAATGTGGGCCCCAGCGGGAACCGGGCAAGGTTGCCACGGCCCTGGTTTTGGTCGAAGTCATAACTCAACCAAAGCCGACCATTGTTGGACGAATGATATTCAATCAGTCGGTTTTGTCCCGATACGCCACTTTCAAACAATCCGGCTCGCCGTGAGGTGTTGAGCCGAAAGTTTTCCTCAATGTCAACGTCGGCCCGCTCCAATAGCTCGTCAAGCGTCTTGGGAATCTTCGCAAGCTCGTGATACAGCGGCGGACGAGTCGCATTGGCAATAAACCAATCACCCCTGAGTGCCGTGACACCATCAAAATTCACCGCTCCGTACAGCCCCTCGATTTTGTCATAAAGATCCAAATCATCGAGCTTGGCTTGCGGCTTAAGTCCGTAGGGATATTGAGCGAGGACCTGTTCCCAGATTCCAAATGCTTCCCATCCGTAATGCCGCAGATCGATGTTGAAGACGGTCTTTGCATCATCGATCGCTTTGGGCACAACAATTGTCGCTTGATCCGACATGCTGTTGACCGCTTTGCTCAATGCGGCTCGATGAATGCGCAGGTCTTGCTGAGTGAACTTGGGATTGTTGTGAATGTGCGTGAGCGTGAAATATCGCTGATACTTGACCTCATCCCGACGAACCCCAAGGAGATGCTCCGCAATTCTTTCAAGCACATCTGTTTCACTGATGAAGTCGCGCTTTGGCTCGGTCGGCCAGGGTACCGACGCATTGATCCAATCGCGAATGATCGCTTGCTCATCCGCGTTGAGCTCCTTCAGCGGCGGCATCAAACCTTCTTCAATCACCTCATACAAACGCGACTGATCCGCATGACCGACAACGATGGCCGCGGGGCGGATTTCTTCACCGCTGGCATCCACTTCGGCCGACGTCAGCGTTTCCAAATCGAGGACATTCATGCCTTCGATTTTGTATTCGATACCGTGACATCGATGGCAATGCGTTCGAAGAATCTGAATCGCATCTTCAGCCAGATGACTGCGAGTCTCAGTCCGCTCTGCGCTCAACGCGTCCGCCGAGACACCAACGATGACCATGCAAACG
>JBCCJB010000234.1:0-6792 GCA_039028015.1 Planctomycetota bacterium | reverse complement strand
TTTTTGAGCGCAAAGGTCTGATTATTTTTGGCGACGATATCGATGAAGAGACCGTTACGATGATCGCACTCGAGCACGGTGCGGAGGATGTTGCCGCCGATGATGATGGCAAGTTGACGGTGACATGTGCGCCCGAGGACTATGAGTCACTTGCTGCGGCGTTCGCCGAGGCCGAATTGCCTATGGACGTGAATGAAGTCACTCAAATTGCATCGACCAATGTTGATGTCGATGAATCAATGGCCAAACGAGTCATGTCGCTTTTGGAAGCGCTCGACGATCACGACGATGTTCAAACCGTTGCCACCAACGTCAACTTTCCCGAGAGCGTCGCCAGCGGCGAATCGTGATCGCTATCGGATCGCTTGAGTTCGCAGCAAACGAATGCTGTTGTCGTCTCGCAAATGACCAATTCCGATTTGCAAACCTGTTGGTTGACCCTGCACCGATTGGGCCAGTTCGAGTTTGGCGGCCCGACCGCCTGCCAGCGTGATTTGGTCACCGGTATTACTGATCGAACCGACTAGGACCAGACCGTCGGACAATCGCGCGTCGGGTTCCAGTGCAATCCAATCGGCGGAACGCACGGCGATGCGTCGAACGAGTCCGGAACGATTGATGCGCCCGAGCATGCCATCAATCAGTTCGGCACGCTGATTCGATTCAAAGTCTTTGGATGACAGTGTTGCGGCCAACTGCGCGGCCTGATCGAATGCCTGAGTTAGGTAAACGTCGCTATCGGTGTTGGCTGACAAGCGATCCAAAGCATCGTTGACTTGCGCAATCTCAACTTCAAAGTCAGCCATCGCAAAGGCATCGTCATCCACTGCGGGTTCGGGTGTCGTGATTGACATCGGTTCCGAATTTGAATCAGCCACGTTACTTTCCGGAGGTGACGTTGGCGGGTTGTCGTTGGGTGCTGTCGAATCCTCCAGCTCTGTGTTGTCGATCGTGTTGAGCGTATTGAGTTCCAAATCTTCCATTCCCAGGACGCTGGTATCGGGGTCGACGCTGATCGGTGGCTTTTTACGGGGGTCTTCCGCGTTGAGGTCAACGATGCCCTCATAGTCCGCGTTGGGATCAAACGAGATCTCTGGCAACGCGTCTTCATCGGTCGCATCGTCTTTCAGAGCATTTGCGACTGCGTCGGCTGGGTCCTCGCCTAGATCGGAATCGGCAAGGTCCTTACCCAGTGAACGACCCTTCGGTGTGGGTTGCGAAGATCGCTGGGAAAAGGTTGTTGGCGATGGTGCGGCGACTCGAACCGCTTGCCGAGTTGTGCTGCCATCAAGTGGCCAAAAGCCAAGGTCAAGAATCTGTTTCCCACTGACCCATTGAATCACTCCAATCAGAGCCAATGAAAGCGGTAGCCCAGCGACCATCCCAAGAACGGTCTTCACTGGCGATCTCTTTTTCTTTCGCCGACGGCGGCCACTTCGCGCTTCGACATCCATCAAAACTGCTGGAGCCGCATTTGTTGCCGGGGGCGTGTTGGTTAGATCACCCGACAAATCGTCCGTCGCCTCCGTCGCTGGCTGCAGCGAGCTCTCAAAGGTGGGATCGTCCAGCGATTCCACCGTGGTCTCGGTCATGGATGCATTGGCGAAACCGTCGTTTATCTCACTTAACCCATACTGCGATCCATCCGATGAATGGGTTGCCACGGTTGCCAGCGGCTCGTTCGAAGTGACTCGGACCGGCGGTGGCAATTGCTTGTGAATCTGATTGGCCGTTAGGTTTGCCAAACACCAGGGGCATTCGACTGAGAAATCTTCGCCCCGATCAAGTTGCTCAATAATGGCCGCGGAGAATCGAATTGGTTCATGACACTGGGGACACGGAGTTATCAGCATCGAGAGATCCGAAAAGAGGTCATATCGCGTTTCGCCAAGGCAAATTATAGCCCAGGTTGGCGGAAGTTCATGAAGTTGGCTCCGCGACACGCGATGCGGCATCAGCGCGGAGTTCGGAATTAAGGATTTCAAGAAGCGTTTGCAAGAAAACGACCACCATGGGTCCAACCAAAATTCCAATTGGCCCAAATACGGAAACACCACCGATCACGCTCAAGAGCGCAAACAGCGGATGCAGCTGACTTCGCCCATGCAGCACGAAGACTTTGATGACATTGTCGATCGATGAAACAACGGTGGCCCCGTAAAGCGCGAGCAAACCGGCCGCCCACCAACGCTGGTCGACAAAACCCAACCAAATCGTGCACGGCAACCAAATTGAAGCCGCACCCAAAAACGGCACCAGTGCCATCAAACTGGTCAAGAAAAACAACAACACGATTTGATCAAAACCACACATCCAATAACCAATCGTGGCGAGCATCCCCTGAACAATGGCTGACAGCGCGCTAGCGAGAACAACGGCCCGGCTGGTGCGATCAAACTCCATCAGGAGTTGGTGTTCATAGGCATCGTCCATCGGTGACAAACGCATCAGCGTTCGGATCATCACCGCGCCATCGATCAGAAAGAAATAGACCGCAACGACCAAAATCAACAATCCAAATGCAAGTTGGACCAAGATGCTGCCCGTCGCGCTGGTCAAGCGAACGAATCGAGGTTGCAGTGTTTCGCGAACCCGACGAATCAAAGCCGCAAAGTCGGCTTCGCCGGGGTTGGCAAGTAACCGCAACTGGCTTCGTAACGCGCCTCCCAACGAAACGTGCATCCAAACCCGGATCGATGCTGCGGTTTTGGCCGCCATCTGCTCGAACTGTTCGTTGACGTTGAGCGAGGCGAGCTTGAGAGGCTCGTTTGCGTCGGATTCGCTTTGATCTTCAAGCTGCCTCAACTGTGTCGCGAAGGTTTCCAGATTGGCAAGCGCCGTATCGGCTTGTGCCTGCGATCCCGCGACCGTGTCGGTGTTGTATTTTTCTTGATCGCCTTCAGCGGTTTGCTCTGACTGCAAAAACTGAATGATCTCGGCAGCTTGATCGAGTTCATCGGCCTGCTCGAGTTTGTCTTTCGCTTCCGACGATCCGGCGATCCCCAATGCGTCAACGATTTGATCGAGTTCGCGATAATGGGCCGGATGTGGCAGCGACAATCCAACCTGACTGCGAACACGTTCGACCGCGGTGGTCATGTTGGTCAGGTTCAATTGAGCCAGCAAAATCGTGAACTGCGTCGTCGCGACCGACACCAGAATGCCACCGGGCAACAGCACCAATAGCAATATCAATGATGTGGTCAGCCCGGCGGCAATGCGTCGGCGATTGCCCAGCTTTTGAAGCAACAGATTGTGGACGGGCCGAAAAATGACGACTAGCAAAGCAGCTAAAAAGAGTGGCACGAAAAAGCCAATCATCAACTGATAGAACAGCACGCCCACAGCCAAGATGCCAAAAACCAGCATCACGACGGACATGATCCGTGACAGCGATGGTAACTGAGGAAACAGAATTTCCTTGCGTCGCGATGAACCGTCGTCGGAGTGAGGTTCGGTTTCGATCGCGTCGACACTTTCCGGTGCGTTGCTCTTTTCCGTGTCAGAAGATCGTTTGGGATCGTTTCGTTGTTTTCGTCGTTGTGCCATCAAATCGCTTTCGTTCGCCAGAGCGGCGACACTATATCGCATCGATGCCAACTCGCGGATCGGCTCGTCACCATTGGAAAAAACCGAGTCAAACTTTGACGGCTCGGTTGACCCTGCGTTTTCGATTCAACGAAAAAATGAATCGACAGGGTTGTTCGGCGATAATGCCATCACGAAATAGCAAGTGCGTCGCCGATTCCGATTAAGCCGGTTACTCGGTGAGTTTCTATTTTTCGCCGCCGCTCGATTGCGACGACCATCATGACGACGACCAGTATGTTTTCAGATTCAAGCGGGCTGCTTCCTGATCCCGGACTATTTCTCGTGATCGGTTTGATGGCCGCGTACGCGTGTCTTGTCTTTGTGTTGATGCACTGGTATCTGTCATCGAAGTTGGCTCAGCAGAATCAACCGCGGCACGCTGAATCGCCAGCGACGGTCACTGAAGATGACTTGCAAAAGCTGCGATTTGAAATGGGCACTTGGACGGATTTGCTATCACGAACAGCCAAGCAGTCTCGCAAGTCGAGCATTGAACGCGAGCACATGCGGTTACGCTTGGAAACGCTGGAATACGAATTGAAGACCCTGCGATCTCAGCCCAGGTTCATCTCGCCACCGTCGTCAATGACGCACGAAGCTGGCACACACGCGAAGCCAGCGACCACGTCGAACAATCGTGATTCAGCATCAGCGCTTCATCTTTACGATCCCATGACCGCGCCGACCGATGATGCGACTGAGCCCGTCGACGCCAGCATTGTCGGTCAATTTGGTCATGTTTTCCAAACCAAGCCGGCACATGTGGATGACCTGACGGCGATCTGGGGCATTGGTGAGGTCAATCAGACTCGGCTGAACGAAATCGGGATTTACCACTACGATCAAATTTCAAATTGGACGGCCGACGTCATCGAAGCGGTCAACGGTCTGTTGGGGTTCAAGGGTCGGATTGAGCGTGAGCAGTGGGTCGCCCAAGCCAAGAAGTTAGCGGCTCATGATCACGTATCCGATGCCGCTTGATGACAGTCGGCGGGGCAAAGACGGCCGATTCCGACAGCAGTTTCAGAATGACTCGTTAGGCGGCTGGCCGCACCACGCTTGCAAGGCGGCCACGACTTCATTCCGCTCGTCGGCATTGGTCCAAATCGAATCATCGACATCGAGCCGAATCTCGTAGTAGCCCTCACGTTGGCAATCATCCTCGCCGCAAAAGTGCGGTAGATCCGCGACCCACACCACTCGATACAGCGGCACATGTTTGTCATCGACTTTGATTAGCGGGGCGGACATGAGTTCGATTGGATCGTTGAGAGGATGATTCGTCAGGGTTGGTGCGGCTTGCGTCCGGTCTCAAATTCGGAACTTACGAAACGGGCGCTTTCGCTTCAATTGTGATTTGGCCAATCGGCTGTGCGTCACATCGTGGATGCGGCGGCAAAGAATCCGCCCGCGGCGCCGCCGCAGATCAAAGCCGTCAGCAGTGCTTTACCTCGTTTCCGCCATCCCACGAAGGCAAAGTAAAACAGGTACACGATCGTTAGCGATAAAAAGCCATCTTTCTTGCTGTTCTTAAATGCTTTGACGATTAACGACAACACAGCGCCGATCGCGACAACGCCAAAGGCCGTGCCACCCAAATTCATGAACATCTGCATCGGTTTGAAGCCGATCGATTCTTCTCGCTTGGATGCATTGACGGCGATCACGGCAATGCCAACGGCGCTGCCCAGGATGAACAGAATCAGTGCGATCATCCAGGCGGGCATCCCTGCTTTGCCGACCATGTCTTCTTGGAGTTTCTTATCGCGTGCCATCATTGTTTCGGCACGCTGCAGTGCCACGGTGCCCATGTCAACGTCGACACCCGCTACCTGATAGCCCGCGATTTTTTCACCCGTCTGTTTGTTGAAGCCGCACTTGGTGCACAGCACGGCATCCGCTGCCATTTCGGCGCGACATGCCGGGCAAACGGCTGCAACATGTCGGTCCATGCCTTCTTCCGCAAACAAGTCGTCCAGTGAATCGTTGGAAGCTTGCGGTGCCGCCGAGGGCTTCGGCGTGGGCTTGAAGGCGGGCGCTGCAGCTGCCGCGGAAACACCCGTTGCCGCCGGACGGGCCGCCGTGCCGGCGTTTTTGCTACGGCCGGCACCACCGGCCGCCTTACCGGGAACACGAATCGCTTTGCCACATCCGGGACACTTGACCGCTTTTCCGGCCAGCTCATCGCGAACACGAAGTGCTTTCCCACAACCACATTTAATCTGAATCGGCATTCACATGTCCCGCGATTCGCATCACGGCCTCTCGGTGGTGTGGCAGTCTCAGCGGCCCGATGAACACGGCAGTTCACTCATCGCGACCGTCTCTTTTGGTTCCTTATTGGACTGCTAGTTTAGCTACTCGCTTGCGTTGGAGCGACAGACGCATCGAGCCGTTCGCCGCAGCGATAGCAGTACGTCGCATCCTTACGATGTGATGATGTCTCACAGCGAACGCAGGGATGGAACTCACGAATGGTTGCGGATTTCAATCCGGAAAGTTCCGCGCTGACAAACCCGGTTGGCACAATGATCAAACTGTAGCCCAGCAAAATGAGACCCGCCGAGATCACTTTGCCAATGGTGGTGTGTGGGACCACGTCGCCATATCCGACGGTCGTCATCGTAACGATCGCCCAGTACATCGCTTGCGGGATTGACGTGAAATCGCTTTCGTGACGGTCACCCAGCAAAACCGTTTCGACGTGATACATCAATGTGCCGCTGATCGTGACGGCAACCAAAACCACAGCCAGAAACACGATGATTTTCTCGCGCGAGTTCCAAATTGCGTCGGCCAGCTCGTCCGCCTGGCTCATCATTCGCCAAAGCTTGAGAACGCGAAAGACGCGCAGCAAACGAATGCTGCGAAGAATAACAAACGATCGCGCCGAACCACCGATAAACAACGTGGCGTAACTGGGAAGAATGCTCAGCAGATCGACGATACCCCAAAAACTAAACGCGTAACGAATCGGCGATCGCACACAGCACAAACGCAACACGTACTCAATCGTGAACAGAATCGTCAGCAGCCATTCTCCCAAAAAGATCCCACGTTCGATCAGCGAAGCTTCGGAAAAGGAGATTTCGTGGTTGGCCAGCCGATCCAGCTGGTAGCTGGGGACCGTTTCAATCGACACCAGCAGAATGCTCGCAACGATGGCAATCAGCAGCGCGATATCAAAGCTTCGTCCCGACG